>JACZJK010000066.1 GCA_014860575.1 Bacteroidales bacterium | reverse complement strand
GTTCAAAGTTCGAGGTTCAAGGTTCGAGGTTCAAGGTTTGAGGTTCAAGGTTCAAGGTTCAAGGTTCAAGGTTCAAGGTTCAAGGTTCGAGGTTCAAAGTTCAAGGTTAAAGGTTCCGGGTTCAAAGTTCATCAATCAATCATCCACTACTCCACTACTCCATTGCTCCACTACTCCATTACTCCAACTCCCCATTTCTCCCCTTCTCCTCTTCCGGTCTCGTGGTCCATAAAAACCGTATTTTATGGTTTTTTGTTTTTTATTTTACCAAACAGCCACCAAAGCCCCGTGCTTAAAAATATACCGATAAGATTGGCCAGCAAATCATTGACATTATAAGCCCGGTAAGGGAGCAGGTATTGGATTCCTTCGCTGGCTGCTGCAAGGAGGATGCCCCGGAAAAACCATGATATCAGCGATTGCTTTGTGCTGTAGCGTAAAAAGGCCCAGGGGAGAAACAATATGGCATGAAGCAGGTAATCGCCGCGCAAATGCAAAATGAAAGTATTGTTAATCTCACCGGAGTTTAGCGGGAGAACCATGAGTAAAACCACGGTAAGGAGATAAGTCGCAAACAGGTTTCTTTCCGATAGCAATCTGCTGATCATTTCGTTTAAAGTTTTTTGCGATTTTCTTAACACTTAGTCACATAGAACGCATAGTTTTTTAAATATCAGGTGGTCAGCCGTATAAACTATTTGATTTCTATGTGTCTATGTGACTATGTGGTTCAAAACAATTCCTGGGAGTAGACTCAAGCTTATTCCGATGTTTTGTTGCGCCTGAAAAAGAGATACTGAACGGTTTGAAAAAGAGCAATCCATACAAATTCAAGTACCGCGATGCCAAGCATGGTTCCTAAAATGATCAGGCGTGAATAATAAGTGAGCTGCAAAAGATACATAGCCAGCAAACTAATGCTGATGGTAGAAATAAATGCCTGGGCATATAGCTTGAGCGTAAATAGAAAAGTCCGGCTCCTATCGTTCTCGTATTTATTAAAAAAAAATGAGACAATCAGAAAAAGTATAACAAAAAAAATGAAAGGCGACTGATACCTTGTGATTACATCCTCCACCGGAGCAGGATAAAGTCCACTGACAATTATGAAAGACGAAAGTACAATGACCAGATCTGCAATCAGATGGATCATAAAGCGTCTCATTGAATCGGGTTGCATAATGCTATAGGATTGAATTATAGACAGAACTGTATTTTTGTGCAATGTCTTGCCAAAGATAGAAGTTTACAAGTTTATGCATGGCTTTTTCTGACCTCTCTTGCATGTTATCCGGATAGCTGAAGGCAAACTTAATTTTGTTGCGTAAATCAAGGATATTTCCAGGTTCGAAATACAATACTTCATCTTCGTTAAACACATCCAGATTTTCAGGAATACGGCTGCATATAATCGGAACACCCAGTGAAGCTACTTCCAGCATCACCATAGACATTGACTCAATTAAAGACGGATAAACAAAAAATTCCGAATGACCGATCAGTTCAAACAGTTGATTCTTATCTTTTATCAACCCAGTGAAACGGATGTTTTTAACTGAAGCTGAGAGCACTTTCAAGTGCTGAGAATAATCAGAAACCTGTGAGTAATCGCCAATGATCAGAATTTCGTGATCACAGTTGGTATTTTTCATCGCTTCCAGAAAAAGGTGGCAGCCTTTGGCTGGTACTATCCGCCCGGCTGCAAAAGTGATCCGTTGTAATTTCGGGCTAAGCCTATTGATCCCGTTAACGCCATTTGGTATGTGAACCATGTCTTTTCTGCGAGGCAACACCTTTTGTAAAAATCGTAGATCTTTTAATGAAACAGCGGTAATCCGGTTTACAAATCTGAGAAACAGTTTGTCCTGGATTTCAAAAAGCGATGTATATTTTTCCCATTTCTCAGTCAGTATCATGCCATGTGTAGTGAGTACAACCTTGTAGCGCAAGCGTAGCAATGGAACTATAAACGCTGCATCGCGGTGGTGCAGATGAACTAAATCATAGTTTCCGGAAAGCAAGGCATGAAACAAAGATTTCAGGTAATACATAAGGGTATTTAATTTTTTATACCCCATTGACCTGAAAACAACCTGGGTGCATATTCCTTCGTAATTGCCAGTTTGAAGGTTTGTGTGAGAACTTGCTGAGTAAACCGTAAAATCATAGTCATAGTGCAATTGCCGGATAATATTTTCGCCCACTGCTGCCGCTCCACCAAAGGCCGGTAAACCTTTAAGACCAATCACTGCAATTGCCGGTTTACTTTTCATCACTCAGGTTTTCGATGAGGTTAAGGTATTGGCTTTTAAATGCTTCTTCTGAATAATTCTTCATCAGATGTCTGTATGCCTGCTCGCCCATTTTATTTCTCATTTCTGAAGAATTGATCAATTCTGAAATTCTATCTGAAATCGAATGGGTGTCCTTCGCAGTTACCAGAAATCCAGTCTTATTATCCAATACCAGTTTGTCATTATCCCCAACATCGGTAGCTATCACCGGCAGCGAGTATTCCATAGCCTCCATTATCGCATTAGAAAGTCCTTCATACACTGAGGTTGAAAGAAAAATATCGGATTCGCGTAGAAATTGTTCCGTGTTGTCAGGGTTTATTACAATGCTTACCAATGTAGTTAGTTCATATTCCTGAATAAGGTTACGGATTTCATTTTCAAGCTTACCATAACCAATAATAAGGTATCTGTAACCTTTAGCGAGACTCTGATTTTTCGTTAACTCTTTGATTGAGAGCAGCGCTGTTTGATAATCTTTTGACTCAACGAACCTGCCCATTGATAAAATCTGAACTAACTCTTTTTCAGGCCGTTGAATCGGCTGTGCTTTAATATTGATGCAGTTTGGAATAACAATGGCTTTTTCTGGCTTGAAACCTTTGGTAGAAAGTAAATTCAAGCCTGCGTAATTGTTAAAAACAGAGGCTGTAAGAAAATGATTGTGAAGGAACCTCTGGACAAAAAGTTTGAAAGGTGAAATCTGAGAACTTCTGATACCACCAATTTTAAGAGAGGCTTTGCCCAGTGTGCCTATTATAGCATTAATCAGATTTGTGGTTGCCAGGTAAGAGAACACAACCGCAGGCTTGCCTAAACGGAACATCTTCAAAAGCCTTATGCATTTGTTAAGATGTGAGCCAGACAATCGTTCCACATTAATATTATAAGCCTCGGCTATTTTAAAAAGTTTGTTATCGCACTGATTTCCATAATAAACAACCAGCGTGGTCTGAAACTCTTTTTGCAAAGCATTGGCAAGGAAAACGCTTTGCTTCTCAGCGCCACCTGTTTTTAATGTGTTTGTCAGGATAAAAATTTTGCTGCTCTCTTTTTTGCTCATTCGCAATATTACATTAGCCCTGGCCTGCCAAATCTTGAGTTGTGCTTTTTATAAAATCTTCTATCATGAAGAATTCAGATGTAAACTTGCCGTTATGCCAAACCAACTTTTCATCCCAATAACCTGGGCAGTCAAAGTAACCTTGGGCGGAAAATCCATAACTGATTTCTAAAAGCTTGATGATGCCGTTATCGAAAACAAAATCAAATGCTGTACACTGGCTTTTTAATTGCCCATTCATCACAAATGCAAGTTTTATACACTCAATCGGGATTTGGCTATTATCATGGATGATCATCCCGCTGCCTGATGCTTTGAATCCACCTTCCCGAACCATTCGCTTAATTGCAAAAGCTCTTGTACCGATCACAATAACCCGGATATCATGACTATTCGCTGGGATAAAATCCTGAAAGTATACATAACCTTTTTCTTTAACACTATAGCGCGAATCAACGCTAAGACCAGGATAGACAAAGAGAGCAAGACCCCTGAGAAGTGCCAGGAAAGTATCACAGTTCTTATTCCTCTTGAATTTCTGCCATCTGTCAATTATTTTCTCCTGCCTGGCGAATAAGTTGAATCCTTTGCCAAACGCTTTATGAATGAGTTTTGAAGCCTCACTTTTTGTCTTTACCAGCTTGACATTTAATGAGCCAGCTCCTCCTCTGAGCTTAAAAACCTTGGGATAAGAAGCCGAATCAGCCCATGCTAACGCTTCATTTTTATCATAAAAGACATGCGTATTTACTAAAGGCGCACCAATAGATTCCAACAAGTATTTTTGACCTACTTTGTCATCGAAATGCCAACAAGTCTTTGAGTCAGGGAAAACCTTCTTACCAGAATGCTCAATCGAATAGATTAATTGCCTTGCAAACCTGATAGCTTTATAATCTGAATGATACCAATGCCACATCAACCCGTCGCAATCTTGCAGATGTTTTAGAATGTCCGTATGGTAGCAGTTTACGATTTTATAACTGATATTATTGCATTCGCAATACTCAATCCATTTTTCAGAAAAACTGCCTGGCTTATGATGGATGGCTAATTTTTTATTTGTCATGGATTAAATATTTTTCAATAATGCTCTTCGACAAATCATAATGCGATTCACATCTTAGCCTGTTTAGTATTTGTTTATATTGTCTTGGATTAATGAATAGTCTTGTTAATCTTAAGGATCGAAGTAATGAGTTAATTATTCTGTTGCCGAGTATATTTGAAGGACTGAAAGTCTGTAGATAGGAATCCATATTTTTAAGTACATATTTTTCCCATTCTTGAGCAAGACTTTCTTTATCTGAAATTATTTCTTTCAGATTCTCTATGGTATCCAGAATAGATTGCCTTTGATTCCCTTTCAGTAAGTGTAATGAGAAGGAATCTCGCTGCTGTGATATTGGTATTAACTCCCAGTGAACCAACTTATTATTCTCTAATACAAGGCTTAATAATAATCCAGTATACCATTGATCGAAATTTGAATCGCTTGTAAATAAGAAATTACCAAGACTAAAAATAATTGGTTTACCTTGATGAACTTCGTATCCACCAATACAATGAGAATGATGCCCAACTATAATATCAGCGCCATTTTCCGCATAGAAGCGGTATTGTTTTACCATTCTAGTACTGGGTAGATGATAATACTCATGCCCTCCATGAATAATAACGATGATTAAATCGACTATTTCTCTTAGTTTTTTAATTTGTTTAACATTATCAATAATATCCATTGAATTTGCACCACAATTTAATGATGATAAAGTAGACCATTCATTCTCACAAAAATTGATTACTCCAATGCGTGTACCTTCTCTCTCAATTATTAATGGCTGTTCTATCTCATGAATGCTCAGACCGGCACCCACATATAAGATATTCCTATTGCGACAGCGTTCAATAGTGTTTTTAAGGCCTTCTACTCCAAAATCTAGTATGTGGTTATTTGCTAGTGTGACAGCATGAATATTTATTGAGCTCAGGTGTTGAAATATTTCTTCCCCAGTCTTCAAGTGAGGACCAGTTTTAAGGATCTTTTTCCCTTTATCATGCTCGACAATTGGACATTCAAGATTCAATAAATTAAAATCTGACGCATTAAATAACTGGATAATATCGTCATTAAAAAATGTATTTGATAGAAACTCTGGAGTAACGCAAAAATCGCCACCAATAATTATTCTCATATCTTCACTTATTTTTTATTAAGAAGTTGTATAGCAACTTAGCTTGTATGTCTTTATTGAAAAATCTCAGTGCGACGTTTCGTCCTGCTTCTCCTATTTTTGAAGCATTTTTACTTGTTAGAGCCCTTCTCAATCCATTCGAAAATGAATCAATAGAATCAGGATCAGAAATGAATGCTGACTTATTATCTTCAAGATAATGTCCTATTTCTCCAACATTCGTAATACAAACGGGATTACCTGAAGCAAGATATTCCCCAAGCTTTGTTGGAAATCCTCCTTCTGATTGTTTTGAAGTTGGACGAGCAAAGGCTAGAAGTTTAGCTTTTAGTAAAAAAAGAGGCATATCCTTCCTTGAAATGTTGCCAACATATTTTATACGATTCTCTGCTTTATACTTAGAAATAATTTGTAATTGCAACTCATAATCACTTTTTGGTAATAGTGGGCCTGCCAAAAACAGATTAAGATCAGGAAATTGCCCCATGATCTTAATGAATGCTTGTATTAGAATATCTACTCCATCTTTATGATTGTTCATTGTTCCGCAATATCCGATATATGGTTTATCTAAATGAAAGTCACTAGTGTCAATATTAAAGCGGGCAAAGTCAACAGTCATCGGCAAATGCAGCATTTTTGTTGTTTGACCTAGATGCTTCTCGTAATAACTAGCAAGAATAAAGGTCATTACTGCTAGTATGTCTAATTGTGGTAGAAATTTTTCCAAGTAAGCATTATGAAGTTTTCTGTTAGGTATGCTTATCCAACTATATTCGCTTCGTTCATGGAAATATTTGCAGCTGACACTTTTCTTAAATAGCTTTAATCCGATTCGAACAATTCGGGAACTGACACCGAGCCACAGGTAGTCATAGTGTTTGATTCTAATTTGATTTTGTATATGACTGACAAAGAAATTATTAGGGAAAAGCAAGCCGATAGCTCTATTGATTGTATAATTACGGAAATTGTAAGTTATGAGATACTTATATGAAACACCATTTATTAAGCCTGAGTTTTTAAAAACAGTTTTTTCATTTTTTGAGCTATACCCGCCAATTATAAGTAACTCTATTATGCATCCATTCTCAACTAAACCCTCAGCTAATGATAGAAATCTATTGTTTGCAGCATTTGATGTTGCAAAGGGGTTTCTTTCTAGAATTACTAATATATCCATATTGGTTCTTAGCACTTGGTTAATCGTTTAGTGTTTCTGTACATCAGTAGAACATGCTAAAAGTAATGTCAATGTTGTAAAGGACCGCTAAATGCTGAAGAGCTTTTCAATTCCAATCTTAAGCTTTATACGATTAGATTCTAAACTAAAATTCTTAATTGCGGCTTTTTTCCCGTTTGCGCCTATTTTTAATGCTTCTGCATAATTTGAAAGTATGAAATCAATTTTTGCTGCAAGTTCTGCAACCAGGTTTAATGGATTGATAAAATAGACTTGATCCTCAAGTAAGATTTTTGGAATTTCACCCACCCTCGTAACAATTACTGGCTGACCTGAAGCCAAGTATTCACCAAGTTTAGTAGGGAAACCTCCACGTGCCTGCAAACTATCTGGCCGTGCTAAAACCAGTATCTTAGCAGAAAAGAGCAATTTTGGAATGCTATCACGATCTACTGAACCGAGTAATATTACTCTATCAAACAAACCATATCTTTTAATTATCAAATCCAGTTTTTCAACTTGTGTTGCGTTTTCTGCTGAATTGGCAATCTTCAGAAATAGATCAGTGTGTTTATAAGCAATTTTTGAGAAGGCATGTATCAAGCTTTCAACCCCATCCTTTCGTTCTAATAAACTACCAGAATAGAATATGTATGAAACACCAGGATCTTTTTTCGTATTGTCGAACCTTCTCAAATCTACTGTCATAGGCAATTTCTGGATAATGCATTTCTTGCTTGCATGCTTCCCATAAAAATTAATCAGTTCATCGGTCATAATGAATAAGGCATTAAAAACTCGATAATGCCATGGTAAGAGCAGTAAGCGATATAGAATCTTTTTAAATGAATTAGCACCATTTGAGAAGACATAAGGATATTCATTTCTTTCAGTTACAACCTTAATCTTCAGAAGTTTTGCAAATAATGAAGTTGCTAAGTCAATAAAAGGATCAACGGTAAATGGATCGAGCGGAAAGATGAATAAGACGTAATTATAGCTTTTGTCTTTTGTTAGTGAAATTAAATTGTGCAATTGCCAGTATGAAGAAAGTCGCAATTTCAAACCCCGTAAGTATCTGTTTTTTGAATAATTTTCCCAATTTGAAGGACGAAATACTTCGCAGCGAAATGTTGAGCATAACATTTCTTCCACCATTTCATTCCGGTTAAATGAAGCAGTGTTTTTATTCAGTTCAGGCCTGCGATAGAGTATTACTTTTATTGGCTTTTTTTCAATCATACCCATTTAACGCTCAATTTGGTGTTTCCAAGGATCAGTTTCAGCACCCGCCATGAAGTATTTTCAATTGTGTAGTCTTGCGCTATCTGATCATATTTGCTCTTTGTTTCAAACTCTTTAATGACAGCCTCAATGGAGTTGAGTACAATATCAGGCTCAAAACCGGTAAGGATGATTGTGCCTGCATCCTGGGCTTCGGGGCGTTCCATACTTTGTCTTAAACTGATGGCCGGAAATGAAAGGATGGATGATTCTTCGCTGATTGTACCTGAGTCGGAAATGACGCATCTGGCGTGTTGCTGGAGGTGGATGTAGTCGGGGAAACCGAAGGGCTTGTGGAATATGAGATGCTGGTTGCTTGTTACTGGTTGCAGGTTACTTGTTACTGGTTGCTGGTTGAGAGAATCGAGGCGCTTTTTTGTGCGGGGATGGGTGGAGATGATGACGGGCAATTGGTAGGTTTCAGCAAGTTGGTTGAGGATGTGCAGGATCTTTTTGAGGTTTTCGGGATTGTCAACGTTTTCTTCGCGGTGTACGGAGACGAGAAAGTATTTTCTAGGTTCGAGATTCGAGGTTCCGGTCACTGAGCTTGTGGAAGTGACGGGTGTGAGTTCGATTCTGGAAAGGATGTCGGAGTTGTCAATGTTGGGTTTGTAGTAGTTGAGGACTTCTTTCATAGGGCTGCCGGTGAGGTAGATGCGACGGTGGGGTAGGCCTTCGGAAAGCAGGTGGCGGCGGGCATGTTCGGTATACACCAGGTTGAAATCGGCAATGTGGTCAATTACCTTACGGTTGGTCTCTTCGGGCACATTCTGATCGAAGCAGCGGTTGCCGGCCTCCATGTGGAAAATGGGAATGTGCATGCGCTTGGCCATATACGCTGCCAGGCAGGAATTGGTGTCGCCAAGTACCAGCACGGCATCGGGTTGTTCCAGTTTCAAGACTTCTTCCGATTTGCGGATGATGTCGCCAACGGCGGCGCCAAGACTGGAAGTGTCAACGTTCAGGAAGTGGTCGGGTTTGCGAAGCTCAAGTTGTTCCCAGAAAATTTCATTGAGCTCGTAATCGTAGTTCTGGCCGGTGTGGACGATGATGTGGTTTACGTGTTCATCGAGCAGGGCCATGGTACGCGAGAGGCGGATGATCTCGGGACGCGTACCGACGATGGTCATTACTTTGAGTTTTTTCATAGAGGTGGTTTTGTTGCGCGCGGATTAAGGCTTATTTTTTCTCGCAGATTTTCGCTGAATGTTTTCTCGCAGATTTTCGCTGATTAATTTCTCGCTGATTTTCGCTGAAGAATTTTCTCGCAGATTTTCGCGGAAGAATTTCTCGCAGATTTTCGCTGATTTGTTTTTCGCAGATTAATCATTCGCTGATTTTTTATCTGCGCTTATCTGCGTTGTATTAAAATCTGCGTTCATCTGCGTGAAACCTGTATTTATCTGCGTGAAACTTCTTAAAGTTCATACTATTTCAAAAAACGTATCCGCATCATCGGCATTGAAATGCTCGTTGATCCAGAAAATGGTATATAAATCTTCATCGCCAATATTGGTGATGTTATGGGTATGCCAGATGGGCATGTCAACAAATGATGGCTGGCTGCCATCGAGGTCAAAGCTGAACACCTCATCGGTTCCGATTTTACGCAATTCAATTCTTGCTTTGCCTTTGATCACCGCGAACCTTTCGGCTTTGCGTGTATGGAAATGGTTGCCGCGAGTGATGCCGGACCTGGTAGTTGAAAAACTGACCTGTCCGCCGCTGTGCAATTTCACGGTTTCAACAAAGCTGCCCCTGTCGTCGGTGTTTAGTTTGAGGTGGAAAGGGAAAAATTCAGCATGGTCAATGTAACACAGAAAAGTGTTGAACAGGTTTCTGTTAAAAGGATCGTCCAGGTTGGGAAGAATACCCTTATCAAAATAAGTCTCCTTGTAGCTTTTGAGAAGCTTTAGGGTTTCGGAAACTTTTACTTCGCTTGTGTAGGGGACATAAATGGAACGCTGATGACGCGGATTGGGAGGATCTGCGCTGTTTTTATCTGCGGTCATCTGCGCAATCTGCGCGAAATTCTTAGAAAGCGGATTTTCACTGATAATATTTATAAATGTTTCAACCAACTCGCTTACATAAATCAATTTAACCTGCCCATCGGTTTCTATTTTGGGTTCTTCGCCGTGGGTGAGTTGGTGGCAGAATGTTGCAATAAATGAATTATAGTATGGATGGCCGAAAGGGCCGAAAACATTGGGGATAATCAATCCGGTAAATTGTGCATCGTGGGTTAAAGCCCATTTTTCAAACAGTTTACGGCCTTCTTTCTTGGATTTTCCGTAAAGGTTATCGCGTTCTTCCTGGGTGGAGGACGAAAACAGGATATGGGGTGTGGAGTTGGTTTCGGTGCAGGCGGTGATCAGTTGTTTCACCAGCCTGATATTGGTTTCGTAAATTACTTGTGGGTCGTTGTGGCGGTTCATGGCTGCCAGATGGACGACGGCATCGCATTGGCTGACAAATTCTTTGAGCTTTGCTTCGTCCTGGAAGAATCCATCTTCGAAAGGGATACGCTGGAACTGTTCGGGGTATAATCCCAATGTGTTGTAAAGATGTGTGCCTATGAAGCCTGTTTGGCCTGTGATGCCTACTTTAATCATAGTGTTATTTTTTCTCTCGGGTTAACGTTTATTTCTCGCAGATTTTCGCTGAATGTTTTCTCGCAGATTGGCGCAGATTAGTTTCTCGCAGATTTCCGCTGATGGAGAACTCTCGGATTTTCGCTGAATTTTTATCTGCGTTTATCTGCGTGGTGCTAAAATCTGCGTTCATCTGCGCGAATTGTATTGGTTTATAGATTGTTAACGATTCGTTCGATTGAGTTGGCTATTGTGTCGGTATTGAAGTTGACGAGTAAGCCAAGGCGTTTGTTTGAAAGTTTCAGATAAGTCAGCAATTGTTTGAAATGAACTGGCGCTAATGTTTCAACTGATTTGACTTCAATGATTACTTTGTTTTCTACTAGAATATCAATGCGGTAGCCAACATCGAGGCTGACTTCTTCATAGACGAATGGTAGCCCGAGTTGTATTTGAACAGATAATCCACTTTTCTCCAGTTCATATGCCAGGGCGGCTTCGTAGGCTGATTCAAGCAAACCGGGGCCGACGGCATTGTGCACCTTGAATATGGCTCCACGGATGATGTAGGATAATTCGTTTTCTGTCATGGTGTTAATTTTTTCTCGCAGATTCTCGCTGATTGAGAACTCGCAGATTTTCGCAGATTAGTTTTTCGCAGATTAAGAACTCGCTGATTTTTTATCTGCGCTTATCTGCGTTGTATTAGAATCTGCGTTCATCTGCGCGAACTCTATTGGTTTATTTCTGTCTTTTTCCCGCAGATTTTCGCTGAAGAACTTTCTCGCAGATTTTCGCTGATGGAGAACTCGCGGATTTTCGCTGATTTTTTATCTGTGCTTATCTGCGTTGTATTTAAATCTGCGTTCATCTGCGTGAAGACTTAAGGTTCGTAAATGTTATCCATGCTTTCGCCCAGGATGTCTTTGCGGATCATGGGCAGTTTTAGCAGCAGCTGTTTTGTGCCTTCCACATCCAGGCGCTCGGTGTTGTGCGAGGTGTATTCATCTACCTGCGAAACCCGTTCTTCGCCTTCCGAGAAATACTTTCCATAATTCAGGTCGCGGGTATCGGCGGGAATGCGGTAATAATCCTGCAGGTTGACGGCTTTGGCCATTTCCTCGCGGTTCACCAGCGATTCATATAGCTTCTCGCCATGCCTTGTGCCAATGATCCTGATTTCAGTATTGGCATTGTACAATTCAATTAACGCCTGCGCGAGGTCGGCGATGGTTGAGGCGGGAGATTTCTGGACAAAAATATCGCCCGGCTGTCCGTTCTCAAAAGCAAACAATACCAGTTCCACGGCATCGTCGAGGGTCATCATAAAGCGGGTCATGCCCGGATCGGTAATGGTGATGGGTTTTCCAGCTTTGATCTGCGAAACAAACAAAGGGATCACGCTTCCGCGCGAGGCCATCACATTGCCGTAGCGTGTACCGCAAAGCATGGTTCCGTTGCCGTTGAGCTGACGGGCTTTGGCCACCATCACTTTTTCGGCCAGGGCTTTGGTCATGCCCATGGCGTTGATCGGATACACCGCTTTATCGGTACTGAGGCTGATCATCTTTTTGATGCCGTTTTTAAGGGCAGCGTCAATAGCATTTTCGAGGCCCATTACATTGGTGCGCACCGCTTCCATAGGGAAAAACTCGCAGGAAGGAACCTGTTTGAGGGCTGCAGCATGAAACACATAATCTACACCCTGCATGGCATACTCCACGCTGCGGGAGTCGCGCACATCGCCGATATAGTATTTTATTTTATCGTTGCGATAAAATTGCCGCATATCGTCCTGTTTTTTCTCGTCGCGGCTGAAGATACGGATTTCCGAAAAGGATTCCGTGTTAAGAAAGCGGCGCAGCACGGCATTGCCAAAGGAGCCGGTGCCGCCGGTGATTGCTAATATCTTGCCCATGTCAACGGATTTTTGATGGATGTTTTGTTGCGGAATAAGAATTTGAGTTTTGATTTGTGTCATAGACTAAAATCCCGAGATACAGAATTAGCATTGAAACAAATCCTACCTGGCTAATGATCATCATCGAGATAAGTATTATTATTGAAAATAACAGAAAAATTACAGTCAAGTGCTGTCTCTTAAATGAACGGTATAGGCTAATAGCACTTCTAATAAACAAACCCAAAATAATGATACCATTTAAGAAAAACAGCTTGATAAAGAAGTTGTGGGGGTCGGTCCAGATCCCAGTTCTCATAACATAAAAGATTTTATTCGTTCCAAATAAGGTTCTGTTGATGTTTTCAAAGGTGAATTCAATGAAACCTGACCATCTGTAAAACCTGTGACCACCAACTCCAATTTCTTCGGTAACACCTTGTTCAACTAGTCTTGCAATAATGGTATCAAGACGGCCATAGTAATCTACAGCAAAGAATGCCATGAATAAAACCATTGCTACTATGAATAGATTTGCAACTGTTCGGATAGAAAATTTGTTAACCTGGGTGTTCAACACCAGAATATAGTAAGTCATGATTATTAAAAGGGTTATGAAACCCATCCGTGATAAGGTATAGATTACACCAGAAATAAGAACGACCAGAATTGCCAATGATATGTAACTCAATCCTTTCCGACTAATAACTGAGTTAGTAAGTACAAATGCAATGACTAAGTTTAAAAATGTACTTAAAGAATTCACATCACCTCCATTGTAGAGGCCTGAAAACCTCATTATATCATTGTAACTGGCGATATTTTCATCAAGTGGCTCTCTGATATTAATCCCTATTGAGTCAATCCAGCTAGCGAAATAAACAGATAAAACTATTACCAACGCGCTTGAGATTATTGCCCTGTAGACTATAGCCCTATTATATTGTACTTGAAGCAAAAACTTTATGATTACAATAAAATTTAATACTGTTACAATAAAAATAAGAAATCGGTTAATTACCCAACCTACACTAAAGTTTTGCCCTAAATATTCATGCAATATGTACCTTTCTCTGATTGCTATTGCAACTGTCACTAGGAAAAAAACAAACAAAAACGATGTGAGCGCCCTAATAGTCTTACTTGATGGGGCTTTGATTTTCTTTATATAACCATTCTTGATAGCATGAAAGAGGAAAATGAACCCGAAAACAACGTTAAAGGATAATATATTTAGAATTGGAGTTTCAATAAGACTCCTGATCGGAAGAAAGAAAACATACAGAAACAAAGCATACCTGAAACGGGCAAAAGCCGCCGCATACAATGCTATGTAAAAAACAATAACGAACGATTCAATATTCATTTGTAGAAATTGGTTTAGTAATTATCGGTTAGATTCTTCAAGCATGGCAAATGTACTACTGATCAAGGAATCCAGGCTTCGGCTTTTAAAGAGTTTTACGCCTGATACCCTCATCGTGCAATCGCTGGCAAGTACATGTATTCCGTAATGTAACGCTTCCTTGATTGAGATTGGGTCGCCATCGGTATTGGTTGCTCTTATAAAGAGAGAGGAGCGCTTCATAAGCGGCCACATTTCTTTTTGTCCGGTTATTAATAAGATCGTCTTTTCAAGTCCAAGCTCTTTGATTCGGTTTCGTTTATTTTCAAGATAAGCATTATTATATGCGGGGTTGCCAATAAAAAATATCAAACCTATATCTGGAAAACTTTTCATTGAATGGCTCATAAGCTCAATCAGCAAGTCGAAGCCATATAAATCTTCGTTATTATGGAAAGATAACTGCCAGGCACCTGATATAATGATGGGTCTGTGTCCTTCAATGAAACCAACAACCTCTGGCCCAAATTCTTTCATCTGTTGTTCTTCAGTACTTTCATCCGGTGGAACAAAAGGATCAAATAATAAGATATTGATATTCCCGTAGATTTTCTCCATCTTAGGTATCAGCTCCGGGTTGACAACATATACTACACTGCAAAGCCTTATAAAGGAATAACGAAATCTCTGTTGAATGATCCTTTTGATCCCCTTTTGTCTGTTTGTAACTATGTGGAAATTATGATTAACGAAGAAATATTCGCAGTTTCTTTTGGAAAAGTAGTATTTAAATATAAGGACTAAAGCTATAAACCAACTTGCAGAATGAACATGGATGCTTTTAGCTTCAATTAAAAGTAAACGCGAGACAATTTTCCATTTTCTGGAATTGTTTTCCGGGATAACCGGAATATTATGCAGCTTGCTATATCTTGCTATATGGACCGAAACACCACCGATTGGAGGTGGAAGTGGTCCGATAAGCACGGTATCTTTTTGTTCTTTTCTCCTACTCATAGAAATGATCATTTACGAATTATCCATTATCATTTTTCTTTTTTTTCAAGTGTTTGCTTAGCGAGAACTCGTCAGTCCTGAAAGCACCGCCAATGTACAAGATAAGTAGAAAAGTTATGAACAATAACGATTTCAAGATGATGCTTGTGGTCAAGGAATAATTTATAAGTGTGCCAATATAGTTCAAAATCACCATCGTTATAAAAATGAAGGATAATTTGCTGTAATTGAACGAAACCGGATAGACTTTGCTTAAGGCAAACAAATAAAGTATATTAATTACGATGACAGAAAGCAGAGTTGCGATAGCAGCACCCATTTGGCCAAATTCCGGTATGAGCAGTATATTCAAAGCGATGTTAACAATTGCTGATACAGGCCAGATGATAGATACAATCCATGTTTTTCTTGAAATGTGTATGCCAAGAACTGTCAAGCTTGAAAAACCCAGAAGGATGTAAGACAAGGACAGAATAGCTACAATTGAATGGCTGCCTTCATAACTTTTATCCGCCATCACCATAACAACTTCTCTTGCAAAGAGTGAAATGAACAGCGCGATAGCAGAGAGAATTGAAACATAAATCATGGAAAAATCAACCAATATCTTTTTGCATTTTTGGGGTTCATCTATTTGCTCGAACAAATAAGGAAAGAACGCCTTGTTTACCGGCTCATTAAATAAAAATGGTATGATTCCAGCAATTTTAGCTCCTAAGGAATAGAGGCCAACATCTTCCAACGATTGATACTCCTGAAGGAAATATCTATTACTCATGTTTAAAATCAGAGATGAAAGATTAACGGGTATTAGAAAAATAGAAAATCCAAGCATTAACTTAAGCTGAGAGGAAGAGAAACCAAATTTGTATTCACGCCTTGTGAGGTACAGAAGAATGCTGAGAGTAACCAACCCACTTATAATCCTCGCATAAAGAATGCCTGCAATTCCAAGCCTGGCAAAGACCAGAAAGTAAATCGTAAAGGAAGTTACAATGATAAGACTTAGCAGGTTAATAAGAACGAATGTTTTTGCTTCATTTCGAATTCGGATATTGTTTAATGGAATGTGAGTAAGTACCTCTATGACAATGACAGCAGCAATTAATTTGAGGAAAAAAGTACCTTCATCAAAATTTAGAAACTGGCCGGCAATGTAATCAGCATTAAAAAGCATAATACTCGCAATTGCAATCGCGCTTAAAAAGCTAAAAAGCTGACCAGTTGAGAATAAGACTTTCCTAAATCCGGTATCCTTGTCATGAAAATATATCCGATTATAGCCATTTTCAATACTAAGACTATAAAAAACTATAAGTATGTTCCCGATCAGATACACAAGCTCAAGTTTTCCATAATCAGCGGGTTGCAGGATGTGAGTATAAAGAGGCAATAAAAGAAACATAACACTCTTATTAAGAATGTTACCAAATGTGTAAATTGAAATGTTCTTGAATAGTTTTAACACTGATTCACTTTGAGATTAATTGTTTGACTCTTAAGAGTTGCTAATTTTAAGAGGATTGATCAATTTTGTAATTAGACATAAGTAGCAACCTGTTACGCAGTTCATGCCCCAGCCCAATATCGAAAAAACCAAACCATGCAATCATTGAACTGAGGGTTATCCAGATTCCATATCTTGTGGGATCGAGGTAATTGATGATAAGTGGAACCAGCGCAAGGCCAATGGCAATATTCAGCCCTTTAATAATAAATGAGGCAAGAATATTTTTCTTTGCTCTTAAAGTTCTTTCATGACCTTTCGTAAAAAACGCATTGAAGCTATTGAGCAAAGTTTTATTGATCATAGTTTGTTAGTTCCTTCAAGTTCATTTTCTTCGCGCCTCCCGATAGCCATCGGGAGCGTCCTGGCGGTGGGAAAGGTTCGGGGTTCAAGGTTCGAGGTTCCGGGTTAAGGGAAATCTAAGTTAGTTGTGGACTGCCGCTGCTACTGCAACTTTTTCCACCTACTCACACTCACACCTTCTCCTGAAAGGCCCACTGGTGGTAAGGTTTGACAGTGATGGTTCTTTCACCGAAGGTAAACAAATCGGACTGGTCGTATGTAATCACAGAGGCATCGTTTATCTTAAAGAACTCCATTGCTTCAAGCAGCCCCTGCAATTCCCTGTCGGTATTATTCTGGTCAAGTTGCCAGCATACCTGGTAAAGTCCATCAAATTTCCCATTTTTCAGAACCACAAAATCACATTCTTTTTTACCGGCGTAATAATAGATTTCAGAAGTTTGACGACGCAGGGAAAGGTAAACCATATTTTCAAGCAGTCGTCCATTGTCCTGGCTAAACGAAACGGAGTTTGTTTCAATCATGCCATTATCAATGCAGTATACTTTTTTGGGGTTCACCAATTGAACTTTATATGAATAACTGAACTTAGGTATCAGGAAGAAGAGATAGGCATCAACAAAATAGGATAGATAGTCCATAATACTTGAT
>JACZJK010000065.1 GCA_014860575.1 Bacteroidales bacterium | reverse complement strand
GTTGTTTCGTAAATTTCGGAAAATCGCTCTTCACTAATGGGTAAATTGATTAAATGTTTAGGGATTCAGAAGGTTACAGTGAGGCTTGTAATATGCTTTTTTATTTTGGTCGGGCAGAGATCAGTTAAAAACATCCATTGCCTTATCAAGTTCTTCGTTTACGATTTTGGCATATACCTGGGTGGTTTTGATGGAAGCATGGCCCATGAGCTTTGAAACGTACTCGATGCGCATGCCTTTGCGGAGGGCACGGGTTGCCCAGGTGTGGCGGGAGGTGTGGAAGTGGAGGTGTTTGGTTATGCCGGCGTCTTTTGCCAGGTCTTTCAAATCGGTGTTGGTATAGGCGGTGATGCTGCTGATGGCCTGGTGGAGGACTTTGGGTTCGGAATAATTTTTTTCGTTGCTGAGAAAGGGGAAAATGTAATGAGCCGGTGCCTGTGATGGGGTCTTATATAAGCTGATAATCTCAAGGGCTTTCGTAGGCAGTTTGATTGAGATTACAGCACTGGTTTTGGTAGTGGCCATTAGGATGCGTTCACCGTCGAAATTTTCCCAGCGGAGCTTGATAATATCGGAAATGCGCATACCTCCGGCATAAGCAGCGAAAACATACATGTTGCGGTGGTGATATTTCATGGAACCGGTTTCGAGGTTGAGGTCTTCGAGAGCTTTTAGTTCATCTTCAGTTAGAAAGGCTTTTTCGGTGTTCTGCCACTTGAGCTTATAGCGGAGGAAGGGGTTTTTCTCGTAAGGCAATAGATCATCGTTTATGGCTTCGTTAATGATCCGGCGGATGATCTTCATGTTTGCATTTATGGTGTTGGGAGAATTGCCCAACTTGTCACGTAGATAGGTTTCGTAGTTTTTGAGGAAGTAAACATTGAGATCGTCGAAGGTGAAGTCCTTCTTGCCAATGTATTCCTTTAGCTTGGCGATTATGGCTTTGACGCGGTTATATGAGCCTATGCGGCCTTGCTTTTCAATCTCGGCAGCATACCTATCGGCATAGGGGATAAATTGCTCGGTTGTCTTTCCGGTGATGGCCTGCTTGATGCTTTTGGGAGTGACATACTTGGAATTGGTTTCCATATCCAGCGATACGGATTGGGCATCGGCGATTTTCTTGGCCAGGTAACTGTTCAAGTAGACGGAATTGGGGTGCGATTTGCGGACCACCTTATCACTTTCGTTCCAGTATTTGGGCAGTATGGAAACTCCCAGGGAAATGAATTTTGCCTTGCGGTCTTTGATAATGCGGAGGTAAATTGGTACTTCTCCGTTAGATTTTGCTTTTTTGGTTCTAAGTATTATCTTTGTGGTCGCCATGGAAGTGTTATTTATGTAAAGGTACAACAATTATTGATAGGTACAACAATAGGTACAACAAATGTTACTTTTGGTTGCTTTTTGGAGCATTGTGATGCTTTGGTGTAATTTATAATAATCTGTATATCAGTGTATTGATTGTAAGTGAGTGCAAGAGAGTGAGGGGTGTTGAATCCCAGCGGGATCACAACTTTAAGCACAACGCTTTCAATAAACGCTAACTATCAAGTAGTTAGCGTTTTTTTATTCCCCTGCCCTACCCAAAATTCTCATTAAATCTCAACTATTAGGGTACCAATTCGGGTACCATTAATGTTCTATAGATACTGTCACAAATAACTTCCATAAGGTTTGGCTGAAGCCAAATGTAAAAGTCTAACTAGACCATGCAACACTTTTTATATTTTTTACCGCTGCCACAAGGGCATGGTTCGTTCCTGCCTATTTTCAAGAATCGGGCTTGTGTTGGTTGATCATAGGATACATCTTGATCATCAACACTTTCATCGAAATCATTGTCATCGTTCTGATAGCCCGCCCAGGAGCTTAGAATGTCATCATACATTTCAAAAATTGTGAAATCATCTCTCTTAGGACTGCAAGCTAACGTTTCATCAAAGGCCTTTTCTACAGCCTCACAATCGCCTACGATGCCGATAGCAACATGTTTCTTGTCAAAAAGAACTCTTATGATAGGCAAGAGTTCTTTCAAACCGCAATCAATTGTATCACTGATGGCAAGGCCTATAAAATTAGTATCAATCAGATTATCCTCTTAAATCAGATCCTTAAAAATATATCTTACATCGGACTGCACCATTAACAAGATTCCCCAACTTTTGCCCCGCCCATTTTTTTATCCTAAGTTTGCAGCATAAAATGTAACATGAAAGCCGTGGGAGTTGAATTGTGAGTAATGAGCGGTGAAGAGGCATGAGCACCTAAACACTCTAAACACCCTAAACTCACTAAACATTTTAAACACCTGAATACACTAACACCTTAACACAATAAAAAGAAGATGAAAATAACCGTCGTTGGATCCGGCTATGTTGGATTGGTTACCGGAACTTGTTTCGCTGAAATTGGCATTGATGTTACCTGCGTAGACATTGACAAGGAAAAAATTGAAAAGCTAAAAAAAGGCATCTCCCCAATTTACGAACCGGGCCTTGATGAAATGCTTGCCCGTAACATCGAAAAAGGCCGTCTGCATTTTACCACTGATTTAACAAGTTGTGTAAATGATGCAGAGGTGATTTTTTCCGCTGTCGGAACTCCACCCGACGAAGATGGCAGCGCCGATCTGCAATACGTGCTGGATGTTGCCCGCACCGTCGGCAACGTAATGAACAAGCATTTGATCCTTGTAACCAAGAGTACGGTTCCCGTTGGTACAGCGATCAAGGTGAGGAATGCTATCCAGGAAGAATTGGACAAGCGTGGCGAAAAACTCACTTTCAATATAGTTTCGAACCCTGAATTTTTAAAAGAAGGCGCCGCCATTGACGATTTCATGAAACCCGACCGCATTGTTGTGGGCGTTGAATCGGAACATGCAAGGGAAATCATGGCCAAACTTTACAAGCCCTTCACGCTGAATAATCATCCTGTACTTTTTATGGATGTGCCTTCGGCCGAAATGACCAAATATGCCGCCAATTCGATGCTGGCTACCCGCATCAGTTTTATGAATGACATTGCCAATCTTTGTGAAATCGTGGGCGCCGATATCAATATGGTTCGCAAAGGAATTGGCAGCGACTCCAGGATCGGCCATAAATTTCTTTACGCCGGTGTAGGTTATGGCGGCTCCTGTTTCCCAAAGGATGTGAAGGCTCTAATCAAAACCGCCGAACTCAACCATCACCCGCTGAGAATCCTCAAGGCTGTTGAAGATGTGAATGACGACCAGAAAACTGTGTTGTTTAAGAAATTGCAAAAGTATTTTAATGGCGAACTCAAAGGCCGGACCATTGCAATGTGGGGACTTTCATTCAAACCACAAACTGATGATATGCGCGAAGCCCCTGCGCTGGTATTGATTGATCTGTTGCTGAAAGCCGGTTGTAAGGTAAAAGCCTACGATCCTGTGGCGATGGAGGAAGCAAAACGCCGCATTGGCAATGTGATCGAATATTCAAAAGATCCTTACGATGCTTTAATTGATGCCGATGCAATGCTTATGGTTACAGAGTGGACTGAGTTTCGGTATCCGAACCTGAAGGTGCTAAAAAAACTGTTGAAAACACCTGTGGTTTTTGATGGGCGTAATATCTACGACCCCAACGACATGCTGGAAGCCGGAATTGATTATTTCAGCATCGGGCGCAAGGTCAATAAAAAATAAAACAATGAAAAAACGCATCCTGGTTACCGGTGGCGCCGGATTTCTTGGTTCGCACCTTTGCGAACGCCTGCTAAGCGAAGGGCATGATGTAGTGTGCCTGGATAACTATTTTACCGGCCAGAAACAAAATGTAGTGCACTTGTTGAAGCATCCGTTTTTTGAGATGGTCCGGCATGATGTTACAATGCCTTACTATGTGGAGGTTGACGAAATTTACAACCTGGCCTGTCCGGCATCGCCAATCCATTACCAGTTCAACCCGATTAAAACGGTGAAAACCTCGGTGATGGGCGCTATTAACATGCTTGGAATTGCAAAAAGAATCAAAGCCAAAGTGCTGCAGGCATCCACAAGCGAGGTGTATGGCGATCCGGAAATCCACCCGCAAACTGAAGAATACTGGGGCCATGTGAACCCGATTGGCGAAAGGGCCTGCTACGATGAAGGCAAAAGGGCTGCGGAGACTTTGTTTGTTAATTATCACAAACAGAATAAAGTAAGAATTAAAATTGTTCGGATTTTCAATACCTTCGGGCCACGGATGCATCCAAACGACGGGCGTGTTGTTTCAAACTTCATCGTGCAAGCGCTTCAGAATAAAGACATCACCATGTACGGCGATGGAACCCAGACCCGCAGTTTCTGCTATGTGGACGATATGATTGAAGGTCTAACCAAAATGATGAACACAGGTGATGAAATTACCGGACCTATTAATATTGGCAACCCCGGGGAGTTTACTATTCTTGAACTCGCAGAAAAAATAATCAGGCTTACTGGTTCTAAATCGAAAGTAGTATTTATGCCCTTGCCTTCTGACGATCCCATGCAACGCCAACCTGATATCAGCAAAGCAAGGGAAATACTTGGCTGGGAACCGAAAATCCCTTTAGAGGAAGGTCTGGTAAAAACCATTCAGTATTTCAGGGAAACTCTAACTTTGTAATCCTGTGAGGCTTTCTCAAAATTTAATTTTAACCGCTAAGACGCAAAGACGATAAGAAAGCTATATTAAACTCCAATTATTCGCGCCTTTGCGCCCTTGCGGTAAAAGAAATAACAGTCACCATGAAAAACATCTTGGTAACAGGCAGCAACGGTCAGCTGGGAAATGAGTTGAGAAACCTTTCAATCCATTATCCCAACTTCAACATGATCTTCACCGATCTGCCTGAGCTGGATATTACCGAACGAATCGCATGCGAATCATTCATCAAAAAGCACAACATTGATTTCCTTATTAATTGTGCTGCCTACACGGCTGTTGACAAAGCCGAAAGCGAACCTGAACTTGCCTTTAAACTCAACAAAGAAGCGCCAGCAATACTTACAGAACTTGCTGCAAAACATCATTTCACACTGGTGCATTTTTCCACCGATTATATTTTTGATGGGCAGCATTTCGAACCGTACACCGAACAGGATACTCCTAACCCGTCATCAGTGTACGGGAAATCGAAATTGGAAGGCGAAACGGCAATTTTGAATTCCGCCTCTTGTGCCATTATCATCCGAACCTCTTGGTTATATTCTGCTTATGGGCATAATTTCGTTAAAACCATTTTGAGGCTTGCAAGGGAAAAGGAGATTATCAACATCGTTTACGACCAGGTTGGAACGCCAACCTACGCTGCCGATCTGGCGAAGTGCATATTGGATATGTTGAAAAGTAGAAAAATTGAAGGTCAACACATTTATAACTATTCCAACGAAGGCGTTTGCTCATGGTATGATTTTGCCAATGCAATTATTGAGTTACGCGGTTTACAATGTAAGATTGTTCCGATCAGATCAGCAGACTACCCGACAGCAGCCCCCAGACCACCCTATAGCGTTCTTGATAAATCTAAGATCAAAAAAGATGTTGAAATTCATATTCCGTGGTGGAAAGACAGCCTTGCACTCTGCCTTCAATTCATGCAAAAACAAATTTGATTGAATGTACGTTTACCGAAATAGCAATATAGGGTTTAGAATGTAGAATATTGAATTTGGAATTTTGAATAAAGATTACACCAACAAACCTTAAATCAAATGAAACCAACCGATCCGGCAATCATTACCAAAGCCCAGGCATGGCTTAGTGAGCAATTTGACGAAGAAACCCGCGGCAAAGTCCAGCGCCTCATTGATGATGATAAGGAAGAACTTACCGACTCATTTTACAGGCACCTGGAGTTTGGAACTGGCGGACTGCGGGGCATTATGGGTGTGGGAACCAACCGCATGAACAAATACACGGTGGGAATGGCCACTCAAGGCCTGGCAAATTATGTAATAAAATCATTTCCGGGCAAAAGCCTTAAAGCAGCCATCGCTTTCGACTCGCGCAACAATAGTCCGTACTTTGCAAAAATCACTGCCGAGGTATTTTCAGCCAATGGTATCCAGGTTTATCTGTTCAATGAAATTCACCCTACCCCTGTCCTCTCCTTCACCATCCGCCACCTTGGTTGTCACACAGGTGTAATGGTTACGGCTTCGCACAATCCCAAAGAATACAACGGATATAAAGTTTATTGGAATGATGGTGGCCAACTGGTTCCTCCTCATGATAAAAACGTTATCAGCGAAGTGCAGAAAATCACTTCGCCTGCCGAAGTTAATTTCATCAGCCGTCCTGAACTTATATCCGGCGTTGGCGAAGAAGTTGACAGAGCTTACATAGAAGCAGTAAAAGGTTTGACCCTCGCGCCAGAAGCCATTGCTCGTCAAAAAAATTTCAAAATCGTTTTTACCCCGATCCATGGAACCGCGGTACATCTGGTGCCGATTTGCCTGAGGGAGTTTGGTTTTAAAAACATTTATGGTGTGGATGCACAAAATATCCCGGATGGAAACTTCCCCACCGTCATTTCACCGAATCCGGAAGAACCCGAAGCGCTGTCAATGGCCATTGAAAAAGCCAGGGAAGTAGATGCCGATATTGTGATGGCTACTGATCCTGATGGCGACCGTGTTGGGATCGCAGTGAAAGACAATCATGGGGAATTTATACTGCTTAACGGTAACCAGGCTGCTTCGGTGCTGATCTATTATCTGCTACACAAATGGCAGGAAAAGGGCTGGCTCACTGGCAATGAGTTTATTGTGAAAACAATTGTAACCAGCGAATTGCTTTCAAGGATCGCACAGAAATACAAAGTTGAGAGTTTCGATGTGCTTACCGGCTTCAAATACATCGCTGAAATTATCAGGGAACTCGAAGGGAAAATGAAGTTTATCGGAGGCGGCGAAGAAAGCTATGGTTATCTTGTTGGTGATTTTGTGCGCGATAAAGATGCAGTGGTTTCATGCTGTATGCTGGCAGAGGCAGCAGCATGGGCTGCAGATCAGGGTAAGTCGTTTTTTGATGTGCTGCTTGATATTTATATTGAATTTGGTTTCTACAAAGAGAAACTTTTATCAGTAACAAAAAAAGGAAAAGCCGGCGCTGAGGCTATAGCGGCCATGATGGATAACTTCAGGCGTATTCCACCACAGGAAATAGCCGGCACCAGGCTCGAAATAATCAAGGATTATCAGAAACAACTGGAAATGAACCTCGCAACAGGAATCACCAGCCCAATTGATTTGCCGGCATCTAACGTTTTGCAGTTTTTCCTGGCCGATGGCAGCAAAATTGCCATCAGGCCTTCAGGTACTGAACCAAAAATCAAGTTCTATTTCGGAATCAGGGGCGAACTCTCTAATCGCCAAAGCTTTGATGCCACTGATAATCTGATGGAAGAACGCATCAACCGTATTATAAAAGATATGGAGATCTAGTTCGTGTGCGGCGTTTGATGTTCGGCGTTTCGGGTTACCCTGCCTGAACGAATGTTCATTCGAGCAGGGGTTCAAAGTTCCAAGTTCAAAGTTCCGGGTTCGGCGTTTCAGCTCCTGGTTACATGTTGCTTGTTTCATGTTTCTTGTTTCTTGGCTCTTGTGTCTTCATTCTTGGCTCTTGTGTCTTGTTTCCTGGGTCATGTAATTCTCATATTTTCAGGGTATTTTATCTCTGTGAGAAAAAGCCCTTCGGCGGGAACCGAAAACCCGGCTAATTTTCTGTCGCCAGTTTCGATAATTCGTCGCAAATCGTTTAATGATATTTTTCCACGGCCTAACTCTGTTAATGTACCTACAATTGCACGAACCATGTTTCGAAGGAAGCGATCGGCGGTAATTTTAAATGTCAGAAGCTGTTCGTGTTGTTCCCATCTTGCATGCATGATGCTGCAGATATAGGTTTTTACCTGAGTATTTGACTTCGAGAAGCAGGCAAAATCATTGTATTCGAGTAGGATGGCAGCTCCCTGGTTCATCAGGTCAATATCCAGTTGCCGGGTGTTGAACCAGGCACGGTTCACAAGAAACGGATCTTTACTCCGGCTGATAATATATTCGTAGGTTCTTGAAATTGCGCTGAACCGCGCGTGCATATCTGGATTAACCTGGAACACTTCGTAAACGGCGATGTCTTTCGGAAGTATCCCATTTAGACTGAAAACAAGTTGTTCGCATTCCTCAGAGGAAATACGCTGTCCCACATCAATATGTGCATAAAACTGCCGGGCATGTACTCCCGTATCTGTGCGTCCCGCACTGTGCGCCATTATTGGTTTCCTCAATACAGTTGAAAGCGCATCATTCAAAACTTGTTGTACAGTGATGCCATTTGGCTGAATTTGCCAGCCATGATAAGCTGTTCCGTCATAAGCCAGGTAAATGAAATAGCGGGGCATTATCTAAGTTTCAAGAAGCGAAAGTAAGGATTTTCATTTTATACTTGCCGGTGAACACATTATTCTATCTTCAGGCATAAGCAAAAAGTAACAAGCAACAAGTATCTAGCAACTTAAACACCTACTGATATTTAGATCAATTATAAATTAAGCTATTACAGCGAAAAAGAGACTGTATTGTTAATTTTATAACAAACAGAATGGTTATTTTTGCAAATCATTGTTAGTGGGATAACAGTACATCTATATAATGCTATATTTTACAACAACTTAATAAACTACGGAGGATAAATGTCAAACACTGAACTTTTAGTTAAAGAGCTGGTAAAGCAGCATGGCAAGACCCGCAACAGTCTCATGGCTGTCTTACAGGGTGTTGTTCAGGAAGAGAGGTTCCTGTCAGAAGACGCCATGATCGCTGTAGCAAGGGAATTGGATCTGGCTGCTGCCGATGTTTACGGTACAGCGTCTTTTTACACCTTCCTTGATACAGTACCACGTGGAAAAAACATCATCAGAGTGTGCAAAACAATTACTTGCCACATGAAAGGTAAAGACGAAGTATTACTTGCACTCGAAAACATGCTCAAAATCAAAGTTGGGGAAACCACCCATGACAAAAGGTTCACCTTATTAACAGCCAACTGTCTTGGCTGGTGCCATAAAGGCCCCGTGATGCTTGTTAATGATGAGATCTATCCAGAGTTAACGCCTCAGAAAGCTATAGAGATCATCGAAGAATACGCTAAACATCACTAATAACAAAGAGAATAAAAACATTAAAACTATTCTAACATGGACAAGCCAATTAAAAAAGTTGATATCATTTTTGAGATAGGTGATGACTATAACGCACTTGATGTACTGGACAAAGCATTGGCACGCCCTGCTGATGACATTGTCCTCGATCTGATTGACTCCGGACTAAAGGGACGTGGTGGCGCGGGCTTCCTCACAGGCCTCAAATGGAAATTCACAAAAAATGAAGACAGCGATATTAAATACGTGATCTGCAATGCCGATGAAGGCGAGCCTGGCACTTTTAAGGATCGTGAAATACTCGACAGGGTTCCTGAAAAAGTATTTGTGGGAATGGCAATATGCGGTTACGTCATCGGGGCACGTGAAGGATATATCTACCTGAGGGGCGAATACAACTTCCTCGTTAAAAACCTGCTGAATAAACTCGAAACATTCAATAAACAATTGAAAGAGCGCAATCTTGACTTTGTGATCGGAATCCGGTCAGGAAGCGGCGCCTATGTTTGCGGAGAAGAAAGTGCATTGTTTGAATCAATGGAAGGTCATCGTGGCGAACCTCGAAACAAACCCCCCTACCCAACAGTTGCCGGCTACAACAAAAAGCCAACCGTTATTAACAATGTTGAAACCCTGGTTTATGTAGCTATGATCACCAGACTTGGCGTCAACAGGTTCAAGGAACTTGGAACTAAGGATTCACGTGGGTCAAAAGTGTTTTCAGTTTCAGGGGACACGCCAATTCCAGGCATCTATGAATTGGAATTAGGCATGCCGCTCAGTCAGTTTGTTGATGAATTTGCTGATGGTGATGCCAAGGCAGTTCAGGTTGGAGGCGCGTCCGGCAGTTGTGTTCCAAGAAAAAAATTCGGCGACACGATTATTGGGTTTGAAGGCATACCTACCGGAGGTTCAATGATGATATTCAACAGTTCGCGATCAATGTACAACGTGCTTCACGATTATCTTGAATTCTTCACTGAAGAATCCTGCGGACAATGCACACCCTGTCGTGTTGGATGTCAACAGCTTCTGAAAGGAATAGAAGCGGTGAAGAGAGGCGAGAAACCACCAGCATATCTTGATGAGCTTAAAAAACTTACCGCTACCATGCGCATCGCAGCCAAATGCGGGCTCGGACAGTCAGTTGGCAATCCCTTCAACTCAATCATTGACAATTTCAGGGAAGAAATTATTTACTAGTCAAACCTTTAAAGATTAAAACAATGAGTAAATATCTGGTAAATCTTAAAATTAACAATACACCAGTCTCTGTTGAGGAGGGTACCACCATACTTCAGGCTGCAAGGCAAATCAATTTCCGTATCCCAACATTATGCGATCACCCCGATCTTAATGTTGCTGGCAATTGCCGCGTTTGTGTGGTTGAAGTGAAAGGTGGAAGGCTGCTTGCTGCTGCTTGCGCTACCCCGGTCTCAGAAGGAATGGAAGTATTCACAAACAGCGAAAAGGTAAGAACCTCTCGCAAGCACATCATCGAATTATTATTGTCAGAACACAATGCCGATTGTACCAAATGTTTCAAGAATGGGCATTGCGAGCTTCAGGACCTCTCCAGTGAATACCGGGTGGGCGATCATGTTTTCCTCGATCTGGTGAAACCTAAGGATAAAATCCAGGATATCAGTTCACCTTCAATCGTTAAGGATGATAGTAAATGTGTTCGCTGCCAGCGTTGTGTTCGCACATGTACCGATCTTCAGGCTGTAAGCGCACTGGCTGTTATAAACAAAGGTGATCATCAGAAGATTTCCACTTTCATGGGAAAACCAATGCATGATGTGGTTTGTACAAACTGTGGTCAGTGTATCAACCGTTGCCCAACCGGCGCCCTAACCGAACGCAACTATATCGAAGAAGTTTGGGATGCCATTTACAACCCCAATAAATTCGTTGTAGTAGAAACCGCACCAGCCGTTCGTGTTGCTTTGGCCGAAGATTTAGGTTTTGATCCTGGTCTGCGCGTTACAGGCAAACTAGTATCAGCTTTGAAGAAAATCGGGTTCAACAAAGTACTTGATACAGATTTCACCGCCGACCTTACCATCATTGAAGAAGGCACCGAGTTACTTACCCGCCTTAAACGGGCTTTGGTTGACAAAGACGAAAAAGTTGTATTACCAATGATGACATCATGTTCACCAGGTTGGATCAAATTCCAGGAACACATGTTCCCCGGATTGCTTGGCAACCTGTCCTCTTGCAAATCACCACAGCAAATGTTTGGTGCTCTTGCAAAAACTTACTATGCCGATAAAATTAATATCAAAGCACAGGACATGATCGTTGTTTCCATTATGCCCTGCACCGCCAAGAAATTTGAAGCCGGCCGTCCCGAAATGCGCGACAGTGGTTATCAGGATGTGGATTTCGTTCTTACCACCCGCGAGCTTGCTATGATGATAAAACAAGCAGGCATTGATTTTGAAAAACTCGAAGATGAACACTACGACAGCGTATTAGGCGAATCAACCGGTGCTGCCGTGATTTTCGGTGCAACAGGTGGAGTTATGGAAGCTGCCCTTCGCACAGCATACGAGATTGTTACCGGCCGTGAAGTTCCATTCACGAACCTGAATATTAATCCGGTGCGTGGAATGGAAGGAGTAAAAGAAGCCAGCATAAAAATCAAGAATGTGAAACCCGAATGGAGTTTCCTCGAAGGTGTTGATCTGAATGTTGCGGTAGCTCACGGCCTTGCGAACGCTAAAATCCTGATGGAAAAAGTTCATGCAGGTGAATCTAACTATCACTTTATTGAGATTATGGGCTGTCCGGGTGGATGCCTTGGTGGTGGTGGCCAACCAATTCCAACTACACCAGAGATCAGGAAAAAACGTGCCGAAGCCATTTACTCTGAAGATGAAGCCATGGTGCTGCGTAAATCGCATGAAAACCCTGAAGTCAATGGCTTGTATAAAGAATTTCTTGGTGAAGCTAACAGCCACAAGGCTCACGATTTATTGCACACACATTACAAACCTAGAAAGCGCTACTAAATCTTGGAAATCTAAATTAGAAGCCGTCTCGACTCTGAGACGGCTTTTTCATTTAAATTAAGCTGTCAAAAATGGGTTTTCGTGCTATCATAAGCAAGTAAAAGCTAGTATTATTTGGATCGTAAATTGCTAATTGAAAAACAATTAAACACATTTGTGTTATTTTATTAACATTGTGAATATTTTCACAATAATATTTGGTCAGCATGTTTTATATCACTACTTTTGCATCGTGATTATTGGTTTGGTTAGTAATCAATAAGCCGGTTGAACGAAAACAATTAACTAAATGAAAATCCGGGAAATAGCATCAGTACTAAATGCAAAGATTGTTTGTGGAGAACAGTATGCTGATAAAGAAACAGCATATGCTTTCTCATCCGATCTGATGAGTGATGTATTAACTACTAAGAAAGACTCCCTGTTGCTGATTACCGGGCTGGCAAATGTGCAAACTATTCGCACAGCGGAGATGTCAGATATTCATTGTATTGTTTTCGCGAGAGGGAAAAGAGTAAGCGATGAAATGATTGAACTTGCAACGGAAAATGAAATGGCTCTGGTGGAATGCAGGTATTCAGTGTTCAAAACTAGCGGCATGCTATATGCCGCGGGGATCCAACCGGTTTATTGATTACATTTTTGTGTGCTTATTATGGAACCAATGCATATGCACTTTGAAGTCGAAGGTGGCAATTTCTCGAGAGCCGGATATGCATCCAGCGAGATCAAGAAAGTGCTTAAGAAACTCAATGTAAATGCACAAACAATTAAAAGAATTGTGGTCTCATCGTATGAAGCCGAAGTTAACATAGTTGCACATGCACGCAAGGGTAAGATTAGCGCCACAATTGACAATGATAAAATAGTTCTCCAGTGCAATGACGAAGGACCAGGTATTCCCGATATCGAAAAGGCAATGCAACAAGGATTTTCAACAGCATCGTCCGAAGTCAGAGAAATGGGATTTGGAGCTGGCATGGGACTTCCAAACATCAAGAATAACGCAGACAAACTGGAGATCAATAGTGAAGTAGGCAAAGGAACAAATGTAAAGATTACCATCGCTTTATCGTCTGAAACAAATTGAAATGAAAAGCAACGGATTCCATCATGCACTTACGTTTTGCAAGGAAACTTGTGTAGGATGTTCACATTGTATGAAAGTCTGCCCTACACAAGCCATTCGCGTGCACAACGGTAAAGCGGAACTTATGCCGAACCGTTGCATTGATTGTGGTGAATGTTATCGTGTGTGCCCGGTTGATGCCATCAAAGTTGAACAGGATGACTTCGATTTTATTTTCAACTACAAATACAGGGTAGCGCTCGTACCAGGAGTTTTATTGGGTCAACTATCAGAAGAGATTAACCCACGGCAAATCTACAGTGTATTGATGGAACTTGGTTTCACACATGTGTGCGAAGCCGAAACCGGTGCTGAGATACTCAAGCACGCCATGGAAAATTACGTAAGTAAGAATCCGGATATCCGTCCATTAATCTCTGCATTCTGTCCTGCTATTGTTCGTTTGATCCAAGTAAAATTCCCCTCATTGGTGAACCATATTATCCCGATGAAGCCACCGTTGGACATCGCGGGTCTTTACTATCAGGAACTACTTAAGAAACAAGGCGTAAATGAGGACGAGATAGGGTTATTTTACATCACACCCTGTGCAGCAAAAATAGCAGCGATTAAAAGCCCCGTAGGCGAAGTTAAATCTGTCATCAATGGTGTGATTAATATGGACTTTGCGTTCAACAAAGTGTTGACCACCATTAAGCAATCCAAATCACCAAGCTGCTTTGTTCCTTCTGACTCATATTTAAGTCCCCAGGCAATTCTTTGGAGCCTTACTACTGGTGAATCATCAAATATGCCGGGGCGTAGCCTGGCAATTGACGGGATCAATAACGTGATTGAATTTTTGGAAGAACTGGAAAACGAAGAAGTCAGCAACATTGATTTCCTTGAACTCAGGTCCTGCGATGAGAGTTGCGCGGGCGGTATACTCACCAGTACCAATCGGTTCTTCACAGCCGAAAGACTCAGAAACAGGGCAAAATCTGCCAATAGAAAACCTGATAAGACAGAGGTTGGTATGGAAATCCGTGATTTCAACGATTACCTGGTTGATCATCTAAAAATTGAGAAAATTGAGCCCCGCTCCATGCTTAAACTTGATGAAAACATCAAAGGCGCTTTGGAAAAAATGAAAAAGGTGAACGAGTTGATGGAGATACTTCCTTATGTGGATTGTGGAATCTGCGGTTCGCCAACATGCCAGTCGCTGGCCGAAGATATTGTGCGTGAAGAAGCTGAAGTAAGCCGATGCATCTTCATACAGCGCATCCTTGAGCAAAAAGGAACATTTACTCAGCAAGAATCAATTGATGTTATGAAAGAGATTTGGGGAGAAAAGAAATTGGATAAGGATTTGAAATAAATAGAATGCGGATAAAACGGATTATACGGATTATCACGAATAAAATCAGTGCAAATCATTTCAATCAGCGTCATCAGCGTTCCAATAACAAAATAAAATGAAAGCATTTAAAGTAAACGAAATTATCGAAGCCCTCAACCTCGAGGTTCTGAGTGGCGAGAAGGGTTTGGATCGAATTATAACAGGTGGTTATGTTTGCGACCTGCTCAGTGATGTGATGGGAAATTCAAAGGAAGGACAAATCTGGATCACACTGCAAACACATAAAAATGTTATGGCCATTGCTTCTTTACGCGATTTGGCTGCAGTGGTGCTTATCAATGGGTTCAAACCCGATGCTGATACCGCTGCACAGAGTGAAATCGGGAATATTCCAATTCTTGGAACCAAGGCCCCAGCTTTTGAGATCGCAGGAAGATTGCATGAACTAATAAACGGATAATGAGAACCTTCCGGGCTGATCTGCATATTCACACCTTGCTCTCCCCTTGTGGCGACCTGGAAATGAGCCCGGCAAACATAGTAGCAAAAGCAAAAGTGAACCAACTTGATATCATAGGCATCACCGATCATAACAGCACCAAACATTGCCGGCTCACACGAAAACTGGCAGAAAAAGAAGGGATAACGGTTTTGTGTGGCGCTGAGGTCACCACAAAAGAAGAGGTGCACTGCCTGGCGTTCTTTGAAACAGATGATACACTGGCATTATTTCAACAATTTCTTGAAAGACAATTGCCTCCGGTAATGAACGAAGTGCATCGTTTTGGATACCAGGTGGTGATTGACGAAGAGGAAAACATCGTAGAAGAAGTGGAAAAACTGTTGCTGACTGGTTTGCATGCCGGTATCAACAAGGTTGAACAAATGGTTCATGAACTGGGTGGCATTTTTATTCCGGCTCACGTTGACAGACCCTACTACAGCATTCTGAGCCAACTCGGATTTATACCGCCGGATCTGAAAGCCGATGCACTGGAAATTTCAAGGCTTACAAACCCGGAAGATTTCGACAGGCAACAAGGATTGAATCAGCGCTTCACTTTCCTGAAAAGCTCCGATGCCCATTACATCAGTGACATTGGCAGGGCCTATAGCCAAATGTGGCTCGAAGCGCCAACCTTCAGCGAAATAAAGATGGCATTGGTCAACGAAAAAGGACGTTACGTGAAAATACAATGAAAGACCTGGCCTTACATATTCTCGATATTGTGCAGAACTCAATTACTGCCGGAGCCAAACTCATTGAAATAAATATCAATGAGAACGTTTCTGGAGATTTAATTGAGATTAATATCAGGGACAATGGCAAAGGCATTCCGGCAGAAATGCTGGCAAATGTAACCGATGCGTATGTGACTTCGCGTACAACCAGAAAAGTAGGTTTGGGACTGCCGCTTCTAAAGCAAAATGCAGAACAAACTGGTGGCAGTTTATCAATTCAGTCCGAACCGGGAAAAGGCACAGAAGTAAAGGCGATGTTTGCTGCCGATCATATTGACCTGCCTCCCTGGGGTGACATTTCAGGAGTAATAATTCTGCTTGTCACAGCCAATCCTGATCTCGATTTTTCATACCTTCACCGCTCAAAAACAGGAGGGTATGTATTTGACACTCGCGAGATCAAAGCCGAACTTGAAGGGGTTTCAATTGATGAACCGGAAGTAAGAAAATTTTTAAAAGAGATGCTCAACGAAAATCTTGAAGAAATAAAAGCCCTTAAATAAATTCAAAATTTAAAATTAAAATTCAAAACCGAAATACCAAACAACAAATTAACTAATTAACCAGTCAACTACAGCATCACAGTATAACAGCATCACAGCAACACAGCATCACAATAAACACAAAAGAGAAAAAATATGTCTAAAATCAAATCACTGGCCGATCTCAAAAAAATGAGAGATGAAGTACGGTTAAAAATCACGCTCAGGGAAAGGAGCGACAGCCCCGACGAAAGAGTACAGGTAAAGGTAGCCATGGCCACCTGCGGCATCGCATCCGGCGCCAAAGATGTTATGGAGTTTATGATTGACTCGTTTGAGAAACGCAACATTGACGCCGTGGTCACACAAACCGGCTGCATGGGCTACTGTTATGCCGAGCCTACCCTGGAAGTTAAGGTTCCGGGTAAAGACCCCATTGTATTCGGTTTTGTTGATCTGAACAAAGCCGACGAAATCATTGAAAAATATATAAAAAACGGTGAACTGCTCGAGGGTATCATTCCCGTAAACTATCAAACCATTGACGAATAACAAGCGGAGGAAAAAAGAATGGCAAAATACAAAATGCACATGCTCGTTTGCGCAGGAACCGGCTGCCATGCTTCACAGAGTGATCTGCTGCTCAGCAACCTTAAAAAGGAAGTTGCAAGCAGGGACCTGGCCGACGAAGTACAGGTAATTGGCACCGGCTGCTTTGGGTTCTGCGAAAAAGGGCCTATTGTAAAGATCATCCCCGATAATACTTTCTACACAGAAGTAAAACCCGAAGATGCCGGCGAAATCGTTGCCGAGCATGCACTTAAGGGCCGTAAGGTTGAGCGCTTGCTTTATACCGACCCCGTAAAGAAAGAGCATATCAGCGATTCAAAGCACATGGGTTTTTACCAGAAACAATTGCGTATTGCTTTACGCAATTGCGGTTTCATCAACCCCGAAAACATTGACGAGTACATTGGTCGCGAAGGTTACGAAGCCCTCGGCAAAGTACTCAGTGAAATGACGCCGGAACAGGCAATACAGGAAATCATGGACTCAGGCTTGCGTGGACGCGGCGGTGGCGGTTTCCCAACCGGCCTCAAATGGCAAATCACCAACAAGGTGCAAGCCCACCAGAAATATGTTGTCTGCAATGCCGATGAAGGCGACCCCGGAGCATTCATGGACCGTTCCATCCTGGAAGGCGACCCTCACAGCGTACTAGAAGCCATGGCCATTTGTGGTTACTGCATCGGTGCAACCAAAGGCCTGGTATATATTCGCGCTGAATATCCACTGGCCATCGAACGCTTGAAAATCGCCATCAACCAGGCACGTGAATATGGCCTGTTAGGCAAGGATATTTTGGGAACCGGTTTTGACTTTGATCTGGAAATCCGTTATGGTGCAGGAGCATTCGTTTGCGGTGAAGAAACAGCGCTTATCCATTCAATGGAAGGCCATCGTGGCGAACCTACCTTTAAACCGCCTTTCCCATCCGAACATGGCTACCTTGGCAAGCCCACCAATGTAAACAACGTTGAAACTTTTGCCAATATTCCTGCCATTTTCAACAAAGGCGCAAAATGGTATGCTAGCATAGGAACCGAGAAATCAAAAGGAACCAAGGTTTTCGCACTCGCAGGAAAAATCAACAACGTTGGTTTGATTGAAGTTCCTATGGGAACTACCTTGCGTGAAGTGATTTTTGAAATTGGCGGAGGCATAAAGAACGGCAAGAAATTCAAAGCGGTTCAAACAGGTGGCCCGTCGGGTGGCTGTTTAACTGAGAAACATCTTGACACGCCCATTGATTTTGACAACCTGATTGCCAACGGATCAATGATGGGATCGGGCGGTATGATTGTCATGGACGAAGACGACTGTATGGTTGCGATGGCCAAGTTCTATCTCGAATTTACCGTGGAAGAAAGCTGCGGAAAGTGTTCGCCTTGCCGGATCGGTAATAAGCGTTTGTATGAAATGCTTGAAACCATTACCCAGGGTAAGGGAACAATGGATGATCTTCAAAAATTACGCAACCTCAGTGTTGTCATTAAAGATACCTCACTCTGCGGTTTGGGTCAAACCTCTCCGAACCCGGTGCTCTCAACCATGGATAATTTCTGGGAAGAATACCTTGCCCACGTACAGGATCATAAATGTCACGCCAGCCAGTGTAAGGCCTTGCTTCGTTACGAGGTGGTTCCTGAAAACTGTGTCGGATGCACCGCCTGCGCCCGTAACTGTCCAGTAAACTGTATCAGTGGCGAACGCAAAAAGGTTCACTTTATTGATCAGAGCCTGTGTATAAAATGCGGCGCTTGTGAGGAGAAATGTAAGTTTGACGCCATACGCGTGATTTAAACCGGAGGAAGTAAAATGGAAAAAATAAAACTGAATATAGATAATACAATTGTTGAGGTCGAAAAAGGAACCACAATCCTGAAAGCTGCTAAGCAGATTGATATTGAAATTCCGACTCTTTGCTACATGCACCTCGGCGACATGAATATTGAACACAAACCCGGAGGTTGCCGTATTTGCGTGGTGGATGTGAAAGGCCGCCGCAACCTGGCTCCTGCCTGCGCCACCGAATGTGCGGAAGACATGGAAGTGCAAACCCACAATATCAGGGTGCTGAATGCCCGCAAAACCGTAATGGAGTTGATTTTATCCGATCACCCATTTGAATGCCTTGTTTGTGCGAAGTCAGGCACCTGCGATCTGCAGCACATGGCTATCAAAATGGGTATCCGCGAAATCCCTTACAAAGGTGAACAAAGCACGTATAAGGAAGATACTTCGCCTGCAATTATTCGCGATGTGGATAAATGTATCATGTGTCGCCGCTGCGAAACCATGTGCAACGAAGTGCAAACTGTAGGTGTGCTCTCGGCCATTAACCGTGGATTTATGTCGGTTGTAGCACCGGCTTTCGAACGCAACCTCGACCACAGCGAATGCACTTATTGCGGACAATGTGTAGCCGTATGTCCCACCGCTGCTTTAACCGAAGTGGATCACACCAACCAGGTTATTCACCATCTTGCCGACCCTACAAAGACCGTCATCGTGCAAACCGCTCCGGCAGTTCGCGCAGCCTTGGGCGAAGAATTTGGAATGGAACCTGGCACGCTGGTAACCGGGAAAATGGTAGCTTCATTGCGCCGTCTTGGTTTTGACTATGTTTTTGACACCGATTTTGCCGCCGACCTCACCATCATGGAAGAAGGCGCGGAACTATTGGATCGACTCACAAAATATCTGAACGGCGACAAAGAAGTGAAACTTCCAATGCTGACGTCTTGCTGCCCGGGTTGGGTGAACTTTTTTGAACACCATTTCCCTGATATGATTGATATTCCGTCAACGGCACGCTCACCTCAACAAATGTTTGGTGCTATAGCCAAGACCTACTTTGCTGAGAAAATTAACGTGAAGCGCGAAAACCTGGTCGTGGTTTCTATCATGCCCTGCGTGGCTAAGAAATACGAATGCACCCGCGATGAATTCAGCGTAAACGGAAATCCCGATGTGGATTATGCCCTTTCGACCCGCGAGCTGGCCAATTTGATAAAACGCGCCAACATCAACTTCAACAAACTGCCAGATGAAGAATTTGACACACCAATGGGAGAATCCACTGGCGCCGCCGTTATTTTCGGAACCACTGGCGGTGTTATTGAAGCTGCCACCCGCAGCGCTTATGAACTGCAAACAGGCAAGAAGCTCAAAAAAGTTGATTTTAAACAATTGCGCGGCATGGAAGGTATCCGTTCAGCTAAGGTTGATTTTGATGGTTTAGAACTCAACATTGGGATTGCACACGGATTGGGCAACGCACGCAAACTGCTTGAAGACATCAGAGCAGGCAAGAGTCAGTACCATGCCATTGAAATCATGGCCTGCCCGGGAGGTTGTATCGGTGGCGGAGGCCAGCCCCTGCACCACGGTGATTCATCCATACTGAAAGCAAGGCAGAAAGCCATTTACCAGGAAGACAGTGATAAGCCCATACGTAAATCGCATGAGAACCCATCCATCATTAAGTTGTATGAAGAGTTTCTTGGCAAACCGCTCGGCGAAAAATCGCATCACCTGCTGCACACGATTTATTTTGATAAGAGTAAGAAACCGATTGAGATCGAGGAGTAAAGACCCAAGTCTCAAGTCCCAAATTCCAAATTCCAAGGAAATCCGAAATCGGAAATCGTCAATCGGGAATTATAGATAAATGATCAAATTATAATTATCAAACAAAAGACATGACTTCAATAAAAGTTAAACTCAAAGAAAAAGACGTTGAGCAACTAACACAGGTTTGCCGTGATTTCAATAATGAAGCCGGCGAACTCATCAACGTGCTACATAAGGCCCAGGGTATTTTTGGTTATTTGCCAGCCGAGGTCCAGGAGGTAGTCGCACGCGAATTAAATGTTTCAGTGGCTAAGGTTTATGGAGTGGTCACCTTCTACTCTTTCTTCACCATGACCCCAAAGGGCAAACATCCGATTTCTATCTGCACCGGTACCGCTTGCTATGTGCGTGGCGCCGAAAAAGTATTGGATGAGTTCAAGAAAAGGCTCAACATCAAAGTGGGTGAAACCTCACCCGATGGCAAGTTCTCGCTCAGTTGTCTGCGTTGCGTTGGTGCCTGCGGCCTCGCACCTGTAGTGCTCATAGGAGAAAAAACCTATGGCCGCGTTTCACCGGAAGGGGTGAAGGATATTTTGAAAGAATACGAGTAGAAAGTGGCAGGAGGCAGTGGCAGTGGCAGTCTACCTACAACAGTGAATAGCTGATTTCAAGATTATAACAATCAGTAGATAATACTCCGTAAGTTGGTTGGTTTGCAGCCCTGTCATCGCCTTGCGTATGATGGGGCTGCTTGGTTTCCGGGGCACCCTTCTCCAAATTGGTTACTGGGTCCAGTTCTCAATATTTAAGTTCGGAATTCTGCTAAAGTACTTATGATTGTTAGTAACAAGTGTCAATTCATTTTCAATAGCGACACCTGCAATCAGCAAATCAATATCATCTATAATATTACCAGTTTGCCGAAGCGAGGAATATAATTCTGCAGAAATCCTAGATGATTTTTGAGTCAATGGGATGATTTTGTTGTCATTTACAAACTGCTCAAAAGATTCCAACAGCTTGAAAGCCTTCTTTGCAAGCAAACCGCTTGCAATTTCATAATAGGTTATCAAACTGATTTCTATGAAATCGAAATGCTCAAGGTTAGCTTCAAAATGATCAATTACTTTTGGGTTACCCTTAAAGTAATAGGACAAGATGTCCGTATCAATCAGCGCTCGTTTCATTGGTTCTACGGGTATTCTTCTTTCTTCTGGCACTTAATTCATTGGTAAATTGATGAAGCACATCGTCATCCAAGTCTTTCAACGCTCCAGCATAAGAAAGTATTCTTTTCTTTCTTGTATTCCCGGATTCCAATTTTTTCAGATACTTATCAATCCTTGTAAGATGTTCTTCAGGGATTTGCTTGATTTTTTTAAGAATCTGATTTCTTATTTTTGCTGCTGTCGTCATTGTTTTGAACATCTATAACATTAAGAAATACAAATGTACATCTTTACTAAGAAACTACTATCTGCCATTTTATTAATTAGAAAAAGGCAGACTAAACTACAAAATGTAATTTTCAGGACATGAATCACAATAATTAAGTTGATTGTCAGTCCTGTCATCGCCTGGCGAATAATGGAACTGCTGGTTTCGGGTCAACCAAAAATTGTGCTCACAACATGTCCGAACACTTCCATTCTCTTGGCCTCTGAGTAGAGAAAAACCTCTACCTTTGCACCCGATTTAAGATCATATAAAAATGTTACAGAAATTAGAAGCATTATATAACCGGTGGAAAGAAATTGAGCAACAGCTCAACGACCCCGGTATTATGAGCGATATGAAGCGTTATGTGAAGTTGAACCGCGATTACAAGGATTTGCAAGCAGTTGTGAACGCGTATCTTCGTTATAGCAAGATTGAGAGTGATCTGGCTTCGGCAAGGGAAGTAATGTACAAAGAAAAAGATGAGGACTTCCGGGCTATGGCCAAGGACGAGATAAACCAGCTTCTTGCCGAAAAAGAAACCCTGGAAGAGGAAATCCAGGTGCTGCTGCTTCCTGCCGATCCGGAGGACAGCAAAAACGCTATCCTTGAAATCCGTGCCGGTACCGGTGGCGATGAGGCCAGCATTTTTGCCGGCGATTTGTTTCGTATGTACACAAAATATTGCGAAACCAAAGGATGGAAAATAGAACTCGTCGATTTTGCAGAAGGAACCGCCGGAGGTTACAAAGAAATTATTGCCAATGTAAGCGGCGAAAAGGTTTACGGCCAGTTGAAATACGAATCAGGCGTACACCGCGTGCAGCGAGTTCCACAAACCGAAACACAGGGACGTGTTCACACATCCGCTGCAACCATAGCCGTACTTCCTGAAGCCGACGAGTTTGACATAGATCTCAGGCAGGAAGATGTGCGTAAAGATACCTATTGCTCATCGGGGCCAGGCGGGCAGTCAGTTAATACAACCTATTCTGCAGTGAGGCTCACCCATGTGCCAACCAATATTGTTGTTCAATGCCAGGATCAGAAATCGCAGATCAAGAATTATGAAAAGGCTCTCGCGGTTTTGCGTTCGCGTATCTACGAGATGGAGCACCAGAAATATCTTGACGTGATTTCTTCAAAGCGTCGCACTATGGTTTCAACCGGCGACCGCTCGGCTAAAATCAGAACCTATAATTATGCACAGGGCCGGGTCACAGATCACCGCATCGGCATGTCAATCTATAACCTGCCTGTTTTTATGGACGGCGATATCCAGGATATGATTGATGCGTTGCAACTGGCCGAAAATGCTGAAAAAATGAAAGAAGCTGTGGCTTGATGAAGAGCTAAAAGTTTAGGAGGTTTATAGAGTTTAGGAGTTTAGATGTTTAATTGTTTATGTGTTAGCATTACGGTTTAAAATCTAAAATATAAGCAACATTACTTGAAATAGACCCATCTTAACCTTTAGCTAATGCGGGACTTTGAATCTTGAATTATGAATCTTAAATCTTGAATTTGAACTATTTATGACCCGAAAAGAGCTCGTTGCCCAAATCCACAAGAAAAAATCCTTCCTCTGCGTTGGGCTGGATACTGATTCTGCTAAAATTCCTCAACATTTATTAAGTTTTGATGATCCCGTTTTTGAGTTCAATAAACAAATAATAGATGCCACCCACGATCTGGCCATCGCTTACAAGCCCAACCTTGCGTTTTACGAAAGTCAGGGAATCAAAGGCTGGACAAGCTTCGCAAAAACCATTGCCTATCTCCGCGAAAACTATCCTGACGTATTTGCCATTGCCGACGCCAAACGCGGTGATATTGGAAACACTTCATTGCAATACGCCAAAGCTTTTCTTGACGATGTGGACGGCTTTGGCTTTGATGCCATCACCGTAGCGCCTTACATGGGATCTGATTCAGTAATTCCATTTCTTCAATACCCTGGCAAATGGGCCATTGTGTTGGCTCTCACTTCAAACAAGGGGGCAGATGATTTCCAGTTACAAGTTTTCAATAACAATGAAAAAGTGTTTGAGCATGTTTTGCAGGTAAGCGCTGGCTGGGGCAATCCCGATAACATGATGTATGTGGTAGGTGCGACACAGGCTCCAATGCTTAGCGGAATCCGCCGCATAATTCCCGATCACTTTTTGCTTGTTCCAGGTGTTGGTGCGCAAGGCGGAAGCTTGGCAGAAGTTGCTAAATACGGGATGAATAAGGAGATAGGGCTGATTGTGAATGCCTCAAGGAGCATCATTTTTGCTTCAAAGCATAGAGATTTTGCTGAGAAAGCCCGCGAGGCTGCAAAAGAAGTCCAGCAGGAAATGCAGGAATTGCTGAAGGACAAATAAAACCAAAATTACCCACCCACAACACTCAACACTTACAGCGTGCGTGTCACTGCATCCCAAATAACTGGGCTTCAATCCCCTCGTACCTCGGGGCTTGTATCCCATAATACTGCAGCACAGTTAAACTGCATTATTCAACAAAGCTTATCCACCCAAACTTGTCTTCTTCATCGCCGAATTGAATTCCAGTGAGTCTTTTGTAAAGCTTTGTAGAAATCGGGCCTGCAATTCCATCTTTGCAGTACTTGAATTCCTGTCCGGTGTCGCGGTCAACAATTCTTTTAATGGGTGATATAACCGCTGCAGTTCCACAAGCGCCAACTTCGTCAAATTCTGCAAGCTCTTGCACAGTTACCGGGCGGCGTTCAACTTCGAGTCCCATATCTGCAGCAAGTTCCATGAGGCTCTTATTGGTGATGGAAGGCAAAATGGTATCAGAAAGCGGGGTAATGTATTTGTTGCCTTTGATGCCAAAGAAGTTGGCAGGTCCGGCTTCGTCAATATATTTCTTTTCTTTCGAATCAACGAACAGTATGGATGCAAAACCCTCTTTGTAAGCACGTTCGCCAGCACGCAAGCTCGCAGCGTAGTTTCCTCCAACCTTGTACTGCCCTGTACCTTTGGGTGCAGTACGGTCGTAATCACGGGCAATCTGAATGCTAACGGGGTTGAAACCTTCTTTAAAATAGGGTCCCACAGGGGTCACAAAAACCATGAAAAGATATTCATCAGCAGGTTTAACACCAACTTTTGGGCCCGAGCCAAAAAGCAATGGCCTGAGGTAGAGCGAAGCGCCGGTGCCATGCGGTGGAATGTATTTTTTATTAAGCTGAACTACCTTAAAGATAGCTTCTTCGAATAATTCTACCGGAGGCTCCTGCATCATGATCCCATAAGCTGATCTTTGCATGCGCTTTGCATTCTCTTCCCATCGGAAAAGCCTGATGCGGCCATCGAGGCCTTTGTAGGCCTTCATGCCTTCAAATGCTTCCTGTCCATAATGCAGTGCCGTGGCAGCCATATGAACACTAATAAATTCTGAGGATGAAATTTCAAGTTGTCCCCACTCTCCATTACGGAAATAACTTCTAATGTTGTAGTCGGTTTTCTGATAACCAAAGGGCAATTTACCCCAATCCAAATTGACCATAATATAGTGTTTTAAGAGTTTAGCGATATTGACAATCAGAGAAGGCTAAATTATAACTTTTTTATGAATTACGGCCGCATTCTGTCTACATTATTTACGACATTTGAGATTCTTATACTCATTGAAATATAGCTGATTGGGATTGCATGACTCCCCTCTGTCAGATTAAGCGTACTACAATAAATACATGAAATGGAAATTACCATGGATTATCAATCTTCATCAGAATAAACCCGCTATGTTTCCAAATTTCCGATACCTTTGCAGTTTAAAACCGTTCTAAATTGCAAAAGGCACTATATGCTAAATTCAGGCATCCGATTAGCACTTTCAAACTAATATGAACCTTTTACTTGATTTAAAACATTTCACTCTGTGAACCTCCTGCAACTCGAAGTTGGCGAAAAAGCCATCATTACTAAAGTCAAAGGGCGTGGTGCATTCCGGAAACGCATAATCGAAATGGGCTTCATTGCAGGCAAGGAAATTGTTGCCGTGCAGCGGGCGCCAATGAAAGACCCCGTCGAATATAATGTAATGGGTTACAATGTATCACTTCGCAACAGTGAGGCTGCTCTTATTGAGATATTTTCAGAAAGCGAAGCAATAACCAATGTTGAAAATGGCCTGAAAGGAATTCCTGGTGAACTATTGCTAAAGGAAACAGCCAGGCACAAAGAAAAGACAATCAATGTGGCATTGGTCGGTAATCCAAATTCCGGGAAAACCACCATCTTTAACTATGCCTCGCATTCCCGTGAGCGGGTAGGAAATTACAGCGGTGTAACTGTTGATGCCAAGGAAGCACGGTTCAAATTAGGCGATTACCAATTCATCATCACCGATTTACCGGGGACCTATTCACTTACTGCCTATTCACCCGAAGAATTATTTGTAAGGGATTTTATCTTTGATAATTTGCCTGATGTTGTAGTTAATATTGCCGATGCATCAAACCTCGAACGCAATCTTTATTTAACTACGCAACTGATTGATATGGATATCAAGGTTGTTGTAGCGCTGAATATGTACGACGACCTGGAACGTCATGGCGACAAACTTGATTATAAAACCCTGGGCAAATTGCTTGGGATTCCTTTTGTTCCTACGGTAGCAACAAAAGGCAAAGGGATCAAAGAATTATTCAATAAAATCATAGAAGTTTATGAAGATCGTGAGCAAATACTCCGCCATATCCATATCAACTATGGCGAGACTTTTGAAAAAGCGATTGTTGAACTTCAGGAAAAGATAAAGGTGCGGGAAAACGATTTTATCACCAATAATATTTCGCCCCGCTTTCTATCAATTAAACTGCTTGAAAAAGACAAACACACTCAGAAACGCACTAAACTGTTCCACAATTCTGATGTAATCCTGAAAACTGCAGAGTCGCATATTAACCGGATCGAAAAAGAAATCCAGGAAGATACCGAATCACTTATCACCGATGCCCGTTACGGATTCATCTCCGGCGCCATCATGGAGACCTATAAATCAAGCCCGGAGAAGAAAGTCAGGCGCAGCGATTTGATTGACCAGCTTATCACAAACAGATACTGGGGCATTCCCATTTTTCTGCTTTTTATGTACACGACGTTTTTTGCAACATTCCGCCTGGGTCAATTCCCAATGGAATGGATTGAATGGGGTGTGGATGCGTTATCTGCAACCGTTAATGCAGGAATGCCTGAAAGCTGGTTCAAGGATTTGCTTGTTAAAGGTATCATAGGCGGTGTAGGCGGTGTCATCGTTTTCCTTCCCAATATTTTGCTTCTGTACTTTTTCATCTCATTGATGGAAGATACCGGCTATATGGCCAGGGCAGTGTTTATCATGGATAAATTTATGCATCGCATCGGTTTGCATGGAAAATCATTCATTCCGATGGTAATGGGCTTTGGCTGCAATGTTCCTGCAATCCTGGCAACAAGGATAATTGAAAGCCGTCGCGACAGACTGATTACCATGCTTATAAATCCGTTTATGTCTTGTAGTGCACGTTTGCCGGTTTATGTATTATTTATAAGCGCATTTTTCGTAAGTTACCAGGGAAGTATTTTGTTTGCACTTTATTTCACAGGCATCCTCCTTGCTATAGGTTCATCATTGCTTTTCAGTAGGATTTTATTCAGAAAACAGGATATCCCTTTTGTGATGGAACTCCCCCCCTACCGGCTTCCAACTTTACGTTCGATCCTGAAGCACATGTGGTACAGGGTTGAACAATATATTCGTAAGATTGCAGGTGTTATATTGGTGGCATCAATCATAATCTGGGCCTTAGGTTATTTTCCGCGACCGTCGCAGCATAATACTACGTTGCCATTGAATGAGATAGTTTCTTCCGACCCAAACACAGTAAATAACTTAGAACTGCAGCATTCACAGCAGGAAAACTCCTATATCGGACAATTGGGTAAAATGATAGAGCCGGTGATGAGGCCATTGGGTTTCGATTGGAAAATGAGCGTGGCCATTCTTACCGGGGTGGCAGCCAAAGAAGTGGTTGTTGGAACCCTTGGCGTTCTATATCTCGATGACCCTGATGACACCGACAACTCAGCATCGTTGATCAGCAGGCTTCAATCTCAGGTTTATACCGATGGGGAACGTGCTGGCGAACCTGTGTTCAATAGCATTGTTGCAATGAGCTTTATGTTGTTTATTCTTATTTACTTCCCCTGTGTTGGCGTGTTGGCGGCCATTAAAAAAGAATCAGGAAGCTGGAAATGGCCTGCTTTTGTTGTCATCTACACTTCATCGCTGGCATGGTTTGTATCTTTTGCCTTTTACCAGATTGCCCGATTGTTGTAGGTTCTGCAGATAATCTCCTGGTTATTATATGTAACAATGTAATCATTGATTTATAAACGAATTGCTACAAATGAAAAAGGCTCTATATTTGTACCCGTTGTAACAATCCTCACCGCAAACGTCCGGTCATGATAGACAAAGAAGTTTTCCGTTCAGTTTTTGCCGACTTTGATGCAGAAATCATCCATCAGATCATAAATATATATATTAGTGAGCATCCTGTTAAATTCAATGCCCTTAAGGAATCGCTTGAACAGAAAGACTTTAATAACTTACGCAATATAGCGCATGGGCTCAAAGGCGTTCTTTCTCAGTTTTTCGCTGAGGAGGCCAGGCAGCTAGCCAAGGAGCTTGAATTCTATGCAAGGGAATTAAACGAACATTATACTGCAAATTCTGCAATTGGCGTTGATGAAGCACATTTCATCAGACTCACGGATATGATTGAAAACCTCAGGTTAGCATCCCTCAGGGTTATTGAGGATCTGAAAGAAATAGGATCAGAATACAATTAAAATCTCTTATTGCACTGACTGAATCTGGTCAAGCCGGTTCAACCCTTCTATAGCGTTAGGGTAGTTAATGCGGGCATCAAGGGCAGTTCTGTACTCTTTGCGGGCGTTATCAAATTGCCCCAGCATTTCATATGCAAGCCCGCGATTGTATACTGCTTCAATATAATCAGGATTGCATTTCACCGCTTTGCTGAAATATTCTATTGCTATGTTAAATTCTTCCAGTTCAACCAGGTTAATGTAGCCTATATTAAACCACGCCTTATAAAAGCAGGAATCAAGTGCCAAAATTCGTTCATAAGACTCAATGGCTTTGCTGAACCGTTGAATTTCCTGCAGAGCCATCCCGATATCGTACAGAAGTTCGGGTTCAGACGGTGCAAGCCTTAAAGCATGATCAAGATAATCAAATGCGAACCTGTCATTGCGTTCAGCCATTAGAAGTCCAAGCTGGAAGTAACCATCAAATGATTCAGGGTCATTGGCTACAGCTAACTGCCAGTCGTTGATGGCAGCAAGCGTGTCGCGGTTCTCGAGCTTGGCAAAACCACGCCAGAAATATGCTTTGCTATTGTAGCTGTCAATCTCCAGCGCTTTACGCAAATTTTCATAAGCCCTTGTGTAGTCCGCTGTATAAACCTGTATGCGGCCAATATTGACGTATATTTCTGCATTATTGGGTTCGAGGTCTAATGCCTTGTACATGATTAATTGCGCACGATCAGCATCTCCCATCATCAGGTAAATATCTGACAAGGTAATAAAATACCTGGTATTGCCCGGTTCAAGTTCAAGACTTTTATTGATGTTATGAAGTGCATCATTAAAGTTATCGTTGCCCAGATAGTACAATGCCAATTCATTAAAAATGTCTGGATTTTCAGGCTCCTGCTCAGATTTGAGTTTAAGCTCACTGAGTTTGTCGTGTGGTAATTCTTCATTGCCCTTTTTCTGCTCAGCCGAATTTCCACCGCATCCTGACAAAATGATCAGCATGCCTGTAACCAGAAGGAAAGAAAGAATTGATCTAATCATTACTTGATGGATCCTAAAAACTGCAATAATGTACTAATATATTTTTAAAATAATGAATGATGAAACCTAAATTGTCTAGTTCTGCTCTTTCAATGCTGCACGAACCAGTTTTTCAAGTTCTTCGGCTAACTCAGGGTTATCAAAGATGAGGTTCTTAACTGAATCACGGCCCTGGCCAAGTTTAGTTTCACCATAACTAAACCATGAACCACTTTTCTTTATTATACCCAAATCAACACCAAGGTCAATAATTTCACCCATTTTGGAAATTCCTTCACCGTAGATAATATCAAACTCGGCGACGCGGAAAGGTGGCGCCACCTTATTTTTAACTACTTTCACCTTGGTACGGTTGCCGGTAATGTTTTCCCCGTCCTTAATCTGTGTGAGCCGGCGTATATCAATCCTTACCGATGCATAAAATTTTAGCGCATTGCCACCAGTTGTTGTTTCAGGATTTCCGAACATCACCCCTATTTTCTCGCGCAATTGGTTAATAAATACACAACAGGAACCAGTTTTACTGATTGTAGCAGTCAACTTTCGCAATGCCTGTGACATCAACCTTGCCTGTAAACCCATTTTAGAGTCTCCCATTTCACCTTCAATTTCACTTCTTGGCGTGAGCGCTGCAACCGAGTCAATAACAATGATATCAATAGCGCCGGAACGGATAAGGTTTTCGGCTATTTCGAGCGCTTGCTCACCATTATCAGGTTGTGATATGAAAAGATTTTCAGTATCCACTCCAAGTTTTTTTGCATAATAACGATCGAAAGCGTGCTCAGCATCAATAAAAGCAGCAATTCCTCCACTACGCTGTGCTTCAGCAATGGCATGCAACGCCAGGGTTGTTTTCCCTGAGGACTCGGGGCCATATATTTCAACAACGCGTCCACGAGGCAAGCCTCCGATGCCCAGTGCGTGATCCAATGAAATTGATCCGGTTGAGATCACCGGGATATCTACCACAGCAGAATCGCCAAGTTTCATGATGGTACCTTTACCATAAGCTTTATCGAGCTTATCCATCGTTAGCTGCAGTGCTTTCAGCTTTTCCTTATTGACTTCTTTCGGTTCGGTCATCGCAGTTTTATTTGTTTAATTATTAAAATTTTATAAAATTCTTGAAGCTTTTTTTTGGATGCTCAAAGATATAAAAAAGGCTGGAGAACCAGCCTTAAAAACAACTTCATAGAAGAAGATTATAACTCCGTAATCTGTTGGGAGTGGTTTTTTGTATCAACCTTATCAAAAACCTTTAAAATAAAGCTGTCCTCATCTATTACAAATGTTGTACGGCTGATTCCTTCATACGATTTGCCCATAAATTTCTTGGGACCCCATACACCATAGGCATTTGCGATTTTCTTATCAGTATCGGGCAGTAACGGAAATGGTAAGCTATACTTTGCAGTAAATTTCTGGTGCGATTTAAGGCTGTCGGCACTAACACCAATCACTTTGTAACCGCTTTTTAACAAACCTTCATAGTTGTCGCGCAGGTTGCATGCCTCAGCAGTACAACCAGGAGTATCGTCTTTTGGATAAAAATAAAGGATAACTTTCGATCCTCTGAAGTCTTCAATTCTCACAGGATTTCCGTCCTGATCTTGCGATTCAAATGCAGGAGCCTTATCGCCGGGTTTCAACGTAGTCATTGTAGTATTTGTTTAAGTTATACATCAAAACTTTAAACGTAAAATGCCGCGATTTGTTTTTAACACAGTAAAACACAACGAGGAATTGGAACTATTGAGTTCACTCCTAGAAGTTAGCAGGCATTTAAGCCCTCGCCAGGCGGGTTATTACGCGAACTGATGAGCTATAAATTTAAACGATCTCAAAAAGGAATAATACTTACAATTCGGATCGTGAACCCGTACTATTTAGCCAATATCATCGGAAGGCTGTTCCACACAACACCGCCAATCACCAGAGAATAAAAATAAGCACCTGTCGGAAGATTACCAGTTTCAACAGTAAGTGTGCCGTATCCTGTCTGCTTAAGCGGGTAAGAACGAATCATTTTACCATGCTGATCAGTAATGAAAATTTCTGCATTCCGAACCATTTCGGGTAAATAATACTCAATTGAGGTGCGTTCCCTGAATGGATTGGGAACGTTCTGAGCAAGATGAGGCCGATCCTCGCTTAAATATTCATTTTCATTAAATGACTGATTTTCTTGCAGGTTGCTCTCACCCTGATAACAGTTCAACAATTTACTCTCCAGTTGATCCAACCGATCCACGAGGCTATTGATCTGGCTTTGCAATTTCTGGTTTTCTGCCATTAATTCTGTATTTTGCGTTTCTTCCATTGCAAGCATTTCCTGGATAGCGGCGATGGCTATTACACCGAAACCTGAGTAATCCAGCATAAAAATTTCTTCCTCAGTATCTCCGATACCACCTTGATAGACAAGTTCCGGAAAAAGAGGCATCACCTCCTGGGCAATAAAGCCGAGATTGGATCTGTCAGAAATCTGATCCCGGAATAAATATGATGAAGGATTCAAGCTTTCTACCCGCTTGAGTACACTTTCCAGGGGTTGAATTTCATGCTTCAGTCTCCGATCTGAAATCTGAATATATGCCCCATTGCTGGAAGCAATTTCTGCTTTTAGAGTGCCTTTGTGATAAAACTCCAGGTTCCCATCAAAGTTGGTTGAATATAGAGTCCAGTAAACATTGTTTCCTCCAGGGTGTTGGATTGCAAAGCCATTCGAGAGGCCACTGCCGTTGCTATGGGCGACTGTGATTTCAGCTCTTCTATTGCTCGTGCGCACCAGCAGGTCATTTTCGCTGTTGTAGTTAAGATGCAAACCACCAGACGCACAATCAATTTCATTTCCGTCCATAATCAATTTTTGGGAACCAGAACGTACTTCAAGACCGGCGATATTTCCATCATTTTCAAAGCCATTTATAGTCAACTTCGAGCTGGGCAATGTGGTACCTATACCAACACTCCCGTTTGCAGCAATAGTCATGCGGTCAATATTTGAGGTTCTGAACAGCAAGCGCCCATCGCTATGCTGGTTAGCCAGATAAAGGTCACTGTTAAAAGCCTGAATAAAAGCCAGGTAATCGTTGTTATTATTGCGAAATTCAACCAAAGGGTTATCCGATCTTAAATTGAGGACAACTGTACCAGGGCTGAAAATATTAAAGGGAGAATGACTGTTGATGTATGTCCCTAAACCCGTGAGGTGGTTTACAGTCAAATTACCGCTAACTGCTCCGTCTCCATCAACATTCAGTCGAAGCTGCGACCAGGATTGAATGGTAACGAAACAAAAACTTAATATAAAGAATAAATTTTTCATAAGCGTTAGATTTATATGTTTACATATATACTAACAATTTATTATAAAAAATGTTAAACTGAGGAAAATGACCTCTGCGTATTTAACCGAATCACACCATTATCCCATCAGTTATCAGCTGCAGTGATAACCTTAAAATGTAACTAAATCGCCCTATTATTCTCATAAAACCTGCACCAGGCAGTAAGCGGGCACTCTTGGCATTTTGGTTTACGGGCAATACAAACATAGCGGCCATGAAGAATGAGCCAGTGATGGGCAATTGGGATCAATTCCTCAGGAATGTGTTTTATCAATTGCATTTCGGCCTGGAGAGGATTCTTTGCATTGGTGGTCAGACCCAAACGTGCTGCTACCCTGAAGACATGCGTATCAATAGCCAGCGCAGGTTTGTTGAAAACAACAGAGGCTATAACATTGGCTGTTTTTCGACCGACCCCCGGTAACTTTTGCAGTTCATCAACTTCAGAAGGAACAATTCCATGAAACTCTTCCTCCAATGTTTTGGCCATACCGATAAGGTTTCTGGCTTTGTTGTTAGGATATGAACAACTTTTAATCAACTCATAAACCTGTTCCTGAGTGGCTTGGGCTAGCGATAATGCATCCGGGAAAAGCCTGAAAAATTGGGGAGTAATTGTATTTACACGCTTATCAGTACATTGCGCTGATAAGATTACTGCAACTATCAATTCATAAGGGCTTTGGAAGTGCAGTTCAGTTTCAGCTATGGGTTGGTTTTTCTGGAAGTATTCCAGGATGTATCGGAAACGGTCTTTTATTGAAACCTTGGTCATGACATTATTATTAAAACACAAATCTAGAAAAGTGTACTGATATAATATTCATGGCAATAAAAAAAGCCTGACAGGTTAAGCTAACCTGCCAGGCGTTCGTCAGCAATACCTTAATTATTAATTCAATAAAAATGAAGTATTGCCAAAATGCTTTGTTCTTGCAACAAACAGTGCAGATGAATAAGCCATCAGGTTACTCAAAACCCAGGGAGATGCTGAATGAACTTCCCTATTAGTGGGGATGGCTTGTGCGAGTGGTTTGCCTGTTGAGAAAAAGGTAGAAAAAGATGAATGAAGCGTAATGGTTTGTTTCATACAATACTGATTGGTTACACAATAATCAGTAAACGGAAACAATGTTCAACTTATTATTTTAACTTCAAAATAAAATGACAAACCTCACACTGTCAGCACAATCTCTTTCTTATCAATAAGCTTTCTCAGATTTATCAAAGCATAACGCATACGACCCAATGCAGTATTTATGCTTACATCAGTTTGCTCAGCAATGTCCTTAAAACTCATCCCTGAATAATGACGCATCATCAACACCTCTTTTTGCTCTGATGGTAAATACTCGATGAGTTTACGAACATCTTCATGAATCTGCTCTATAATCATCCTATCTTCTATTGAATCGTCAGTAAGCCTGATGCTGCTGAATATGTCGAAATCATCATTTTTATTCTCAACCACCGGAATACGTTTCGCTTTTCTGAAATGGTCAATAATCAGATTATGCGCAATGCGCATCACCCACTGGATGAACTTCCCTTCTTCCTTGTAGGTTCCGGATCGTAGAGTGTTCACAACCTTAATAAAGGTATCCTGAAAGATATCATCGGCAAGATGCTTATCTTTTACAACCATAAGGATGTAAGCAAAGACTCTGTTTTGATGGCGATTGATGAGCTGCTCGAGACTGGAATGTTCACCAGACAAATATCTGCTAATTAGCTCCTGATCGCTAACATGCTGGGTAATCATAAAACCCTCCTTTTTATGTTAGATTAAGAGCGTAGAAGTTTGTCTATAGTGTTCCTCCTATGATTTTGTGAGCATTTATGTGTTTTGAAGCGGCAAATATACAACCGGATTGATAAAAAACAATACCCTTGCGCATTTTTAACAAATAATTAAAAGTTTTTTGTCCGAATTTATTAAACTTACATACGATCGCTACCGGAAATAAAGATTCTCAAATACTTACCTATATTACAATCTTCCGGCTATATTGTTTATTATTGATCCTTAAAACAGCCAAATAAATATTTTCAGGTAATTCCGAACCAACAAAAAGCATTTCGCTATGATCGCCGGCTGGTAATGACCCAAATTCGCGGTTCAAAATTAATCTTCCCCCCAGATCATAAAGCAGTATTGATACTTCCGAAGATTGTAGAAGCTGGTAATTTACTTTTAAAGTACTTTCAGCCTGAACCGGGAAAATATTCCATTTAAGCTGTGCGAGATCTTCAATGCCAATAGTTTCGTCCTCCATAATGTTCATGGTTGAAAGCCTCACGTTGGGTTGGCCTATTACGAAAGCCCCATAGAAAACAACATTGCCGGTGCCTGTTGGTGGAGCGGTCCAGGAAAATGACCACTGAGCTGATGGGGCAGTAACTCCGGAACTATGTGTGATATATTTGCCACCTCCTATAAGCTGATTGCCTATGCCGGCTGAAAGTGTTCCAAGTAGAGCTCCGGTTGAATTCTGAGGCGAAACCTGGAATCCTTTTCTGCCAGAACCACTGGTTCCCACGCTTATTGTATATGTTTCACCAGGTACGTAACCGCTGGTGGGTATGTTTGAACTAAAAACTTCACTTATACTTTGCGCGGTTCCACCATGGCAATAAGTGCAATTTTTACCATCGCCAGGCGAACCGGTATGACCAGGTTGCGCTCCGCTTGAGTTTTTCAAGGGATCGCTAAATGAAAACAATCCCGCGATGACGGCAATAGAGACAACGGTAAAAAGTACTTTCATAAATGCTTGTGTTAATAAACTGACTTAAAGTAGTTAAATAGTAGACAAACAACCTTTCGTTTGTAAAGTTTAATGTGAACATGAATATCGCCTGAAAATAACAACTGCAAGCTTTTTCTATTACGTCGAAATGAGATCACGTACGACGACTGATGCGCAAAAGCAACCGAAAACTGCCGGCATATATGAAATGGTTCCAACGTTAGACTTCTTATTCCTCTCATTTTCAATTTTAATGATTGTTTCGGTGGGAACCGGCTCACTCGAAAAAACTGCTTTGAACCCATCGGATATTCCTAGCCTTCGGAGGCGTTTACGCAAATCAAAAGCAAGTTTGCACTGAAAACTTTCAGAGATATCCGCAATCTGAACCATGCCAGGATTTAGCTTACCTCCAGCCCCCATTGAGCTAACAAGTTTCTGATTATTTTTAAGGGCATAATAAATGAAATAAACCTTAGGTGAAAGGGTATCAATAGCATCAACTACATAATCATAGGACTGTGACAGCAGGTCAATGATTGTTTGATCCTTGAGATAAGCGTTCACAACATTTATCTTAACCTCAGGATTGATATCATAAAGGCGCTCAGCCATAACGCGGGTTTTGTCCATTTTTTCAGTGCTGCAGAGAGCGAGAATCTGCCGGTTGCGGTTGCTGGCCTGCACTTTATCAGCATCTGCGATAGTAATTTTGCCAACACCGGCACGACACAGCATTTCAGCAGCCATAGCCCCAACTCCCCCAAGTCCAGCAACCAATACATGGGAATGTTGCAACTTATGGATTCCTTCATCGCCAAGCATTAAGTGAGTTCGCTCCTGCCAATCGTAGTTCATCGTTGATTGGTTTTTGGATAAAGCCACCATGAGAATATCTTTACCATTGTTGGCATTATAATATAAAGCATGATCGGGACGATCACAGCCGCTGTGATAAGAACAACCAACGCAACAGGCATCCAACCAATTACCGGTTCAAAAAGCAAAGGCAAAAACAGTGCAAGCGGGTACAGGCTGAAAAGTGTTATCAGCGCCATTTTATATCGTGGTGGTGCGACCCTGGCGGCTGGCGGCAAGGTAAACCAATAATCCCAACCCTTGAAGCGGTGAATTTCAGGTTCATCAATGGTCAGTTGTTTTCTCTTGTTTTTCCATTCGTCGCGCTCTGCAGAACTTTCCCAGCGCTGCATGTTATCGTAAGAGTTGAACTTGAAGATCAGCACATATTCATCGCTTTGTGGATCAGATGGCCTGATGAAGTTTACACCAAGGTAGCCATCGAATTTCCGGGCAGCTTCAGTGATGCCTTGGGCCCAGGTTTCATAATCAAGCTCTTTACCTTTCATCACCCGGTGTTTGACAATAACTGTTACCGGATCGTTTGCACTGATAATCTTTTCACACATTCGGCTAAACTAGAATTATGTATTGTTGAAAATAGAATGAAACGGAAACAATTCAGATTTAAGTTCGTTATATTTCCGACCCGGCAAAATTAGATGAATTTGCAGAACCGTCAGGCAACGCTTTAACATATATATCATGCAGCACTTTACACTGAAAATACTCACGATTCTACTACTGGCATCCTATTTTACTGCCAGTTCTGAGGTTTACTACCAAGGAAATAATTTAGCTCTAACGATTTCCAATATTAGAAATGACAAGGGTCAGATCCTAATTTCAGTTTTCAATCAGCCTGAAGGATTTCCTTCTGACAGCACAAAGGCTTACCGCACATTTCAGATTGAGGCTCAAGCACCTTCCGTAAGCATCATAATTGAGGGTATGAACCCGGGAGATTACGCCATTGCCGTGGTTCATGACGAAAATTGCAATTTAAAACTCGACTATAACCTTGTTGGCGCCCCGGTTGAAGGTTATGCCGCATCAGTTGCGAATAAGCGTTTTTCTGCTCCAAAATTTGCATCCTCAAAATTCACAATTGAGAATGACTTGAATCTGGAGATCGAAATGAACTATTTGTTTTAGGCACTTCGGTTCGATATTGCTCAATCCCGTGTATGCGGGATCGTTTTTTGTGTTGCAGTAATGCTGTAGTGGGCTTTTGCCAATTGCAGACTGACAACTGCCAACTTTTCATGCAACCACCCTGATTTCAGAACGCCTAAAAAATCCTACCTTTGCACCCTCAAAACCGGGGGTGTTTTCATGGTTCAAACGGATCACAACGATTATCATAAGTACATCATAATAAAGGGCGCCAGGGTTCACAACCTGAAGAACCTGAGCGTAAACATTCCTCGTAACCGCCTTACGGTTATCACCGGATTATCAGGTTCAGGAAAAAGCTCTCTTGCTTTTGATACGCTCTACGCCGAAGGCCAGCGCCGTTATGTTGAAAGCCTGAGCGCTTACGCAAGGCAGTTCCTGGGTCGCATGAGCAAACCGGAAGTAGATCAGATTATAGGAATTTCTCCAGCCGTAGCCATTGAGCAGAAAGTAAACACCCGTAACCCCCGCTCCACTGTTGGCACTTCAACCGAAATTTACGAGTACCTGAAATTGATGTATGCAAGGATCGGGAAAACTTATTCTCCGGTATCAGGAAACCTGGTGAAGCGACACCGTGTGGATGATATTGTAAATTATATACTGGGTTTGCCTTCTGGCACCAAAGTAATGATTCTCGCTCCCTTTTCTCTGAAGAACGGACGTAAGATGAAGGAGCAGCTTACTGTGCTAATGCAGCAAGGGTTTACACGGATCAAAGTGAAAGACGAAATAATCCGGATTGACGAACTCCTCGAAGATGCTGCCCGGATGAAAAAGCTTGGCAATACCTTTCATGTACTCATTGACCGTGTTGTGAGCCAGGAAGGAGATGATCCAATGCGAAGCCGACTGGCCGATTCCATTGAAACTGCCTTGTTTGAAGGAGAAGGAAAATGCATCATTGAATCCATCCAGTACGAAACCTCAGCACAACAGGAATTTTCGAACCGATTTGCATTGGATGACCTTTTATTTGAAGAACCAACACCAAATCTATTCAGCTTTAACAATCCTTTTGGCGCCTGCCGCAACTGCGAAGGTTTTGGATCTGTAATCGGCATTGATGAGGATTTGGTGATCCCCGATAAATCCCTCTCTATTTATGACGAAACCATTGCCTGCTGGCGTGGTGAAAAAATGAGTGAATGGAAAGACCGTTTGGTTCACACGGCATTTAAATTTGATTTTCCTATTCATAAACCATTTTACGAACTCAGCGCCGAACAAAAAGAATTGCTCTGGACAGGCAATCAGCATTTTGGCGGGCTGCATGAGTTTTTTAAAATGGTAGAAGACAACAATTACAAGGTTCAGTACCGTGTGATGATGTCGCGCTACCGGGGAAAAACTACTTGTCCTGAATGCAGAGGGACGCGTTTGCGCAAAGATGCCACCTATGTGAAAATTGACGGCCATTCCATAACCGATGTGGTGTTGATGCAGGCAGCGCATGCATTGGATCATTTCAGGAACCTGACGCTGGATGATAGTGACATGGAAATTTCGCGTCGCCTGCTTACCGAAATTACCAACCGACTGCAGTATTTATGCGATGTTGGTCTGGGCTATCTTACCCTGAACCGTCTTTCGAACACATTGTCCGGAGGAGAATCACAACGTATTAATCTGGCCAACAGCCTTGGAAGCAGCCTGGTAGGTTCAATGTATATCCTTGATGAACCCAGCATTGGGTTACACCCACGCGATACCCTTAGGTTGATTAAAGTCTTGCTTCAGTTGCGAGACCTTGGCAATACTGTTATCGTGGTTGAGCATGACGAAGAAATTATCAATGCAGCCGATCATGTTATTGATATCGGGCCACTGGCCGGTGAATTTGGTGGCGAACTTGTGTTTGAAGGCAACTGGGACAGCCTCATTCATGACACAGCATCCCTGACCGGCCAATATCTGTCCGGAAAGATGAAGATCCCGCTTCCGGAGAAAAGAAGAAAATGGAAGGAATTTATTGAGATAACAGGAGCCCGTGAAAACAACCTGAAAAACCTGCAGGTGAAATTCCCGCTCAAAGTGCTCACAGCAGTGACAGGTGTTAGCGGATCAGGAAAAACGACATTGGTAAAAAAAATCCTGTATTCCGCGCTTAAAAAGATTTATGGCGGCAATAGCGAAAAAACCGGCAAATTCGACCGGCTTGACGGAGATATTTATAGCATCGTTGGTATTGAGTTGGTTGATCAGAACCCCATTGGCCGTTCAACCCGTTCAAATCCGGCTACTTATGTGAAGGCCTGGGATGAGGTTCGCACCTTGTTCAGTAATCAGCCCCTGGCACAGATGCGTGGCTACAAACCTGGCATTTTCTCATTTAATATTGAAGGCGGGCGTTGCGAAGAATGTGAAGGTGAAGGTGTGGTTCACATCGAAATGCAGTTCATGGCCGATATTGAACTCACCTGCGATACCTGCCAGGGCAAACGCTTCAAAGACGAAGTGCTGGACGTAAGTTACAGGGATAAAAATGTGTCGGAAGTGCTTGATATGTCTATATCGCAGGCCCTGGAATTTTTTAGCGGCGATGCTGAAAACGAAACAATTTGCCAGCGTATCACCAGCAAACTTCAACCCTTGCAGGATGTCGGACTGGGTTATCTCAGGCTTGGACAATCTTCAAGTACGCTAAGCGGCGGTGAGGCGCAACGCATCAAGCTGGCATCATTTCTTACCAAAGGCCAGGCTGTTCACCCAACCCTTTTTATTTTTGATGAACCCACCACCGGTTTGCATTATCATGATATCAACAAACTCATGCTTGCTTTTGATGCCCTGATCAAGCGACAGCACACCGTAATTGTGATCGAACACAACATGGAGGTAATCAAGTGCGCCGATTGGGTTATTGATCTGGGTCCTGAGGGCGGTGATGCCGGCGGGAATATTGTTGCTGAAGGCACTCCCGAAGAATTGACTTCCAATAAGCAATCATATACTGGTCAGTTTCTGGCCCCTAAACTCCTGAATCATTCATAGTGGATTTTTTACTCTAACATAACTCGTATACATGGAACTCTTCTCCGATCACTTCCCTATTGTCCACATCCTGAACCAATATTGGCTCACCTTCCTTTTGGTCATCAGCATGGTGCTGGTTTCAAGAACTTTTGTTGCAGGAACCCGCTATTCGCCCATTCTCATCATTGTTGTCTTTGGACTTATCATGGGTTTTATTCTTGTGAACACAGGGCTTGCCACACCTGGCTTACCCGAGTTTCCGATTATGGAGCTTGGTAGCAAAGTAACCATCACTGCTTTGATGGCTTCGTTCTTTGTTGGCGGCCAGGAGATCCGGAAACTTTTAATGCACCGTAAAATTGACCCGAAGGATATTGTTGTCCCGTCCTCCGAAGAACTTTTTCTGGGAACCAAGGCCACCCAGTTCATGTTCCTGATCCGGGCTTTCTTTATACTTATCGGAATTGAATCGTTGAAAAGAGTAATCGTGGGGCACAGCACAGGCGATGTCCTCGATAAGTTTTACCCGCTGCTCGGTTACCTTGGAATAGTCGCTTCAATTATCCTCATTGACCACCGGGCAAAAATTACAAATAAAGCGACCTACATCAGAAAAGGGATTTACGAAACGGGGATGATACTGTTGTTGCTTGTGGTAGCCTGGTATATAGCGCAATGGATAAAACCTTTTATTGCGTTACCGGAAATTTTCTTTGCCATGATAATTTCTGTTAGTCTGGGAATGATAATGGTGAAGTGGAAGTTTGGCCCAACTATACGGTCACTTCTTTTTGCCGGCATACCGATAGTGCTTGCAGCTAATTTTATGGTTGGGGGATCGCGCATTGCCGAAGCATTCCAGTTAAGCGAAATGACAGCAGTGTTGTCTTTCGGATTTTTCGGGCAATTGTTTTGGATGTTTGGCGGACTTTCACTGCTTATCTTTTTCGGATTAGCCAATCATATGCGCAACCTGGCGCCGGGCATGGCTGGTGCGCTTTCACATTCGGGTCTGACAGGCGCATGTACAGCCGGCGACCTTGGCCCTGAAGCAGCCATCCGTGCTCCAATCATGATAAACATTCCTTTTATCGGGCATATCTTTGTGTTTTCTATTCTGGCTGCCAGCGCCACAACCGGCAATCTGGTGATTTCTTACTCACTCATTGTGTTGATCGTTGGAATCGGACTTACATTTTATTCACTTAAAAGACTGAGGAAATCCTTTGGCAGGGAAGTCCAGGAAATACGCGGACTTATGCTTTTCTCACTTGGCTGGCAACTTGTAGCAGTTTTTGGTGGATTGCTGATTCTTGACGTCTCGGGCATGAACCTCAGCGACGCAGTGATGGCCAATTCTTCTGCTATCTCCCATTTTGGTTTGTTTGCAGCAATTCAGGGTGGTATGTTCGGCCAACAAGCTGCAACTATGATCGCTTTTGTGTTCGCTATGCCTTTCCTTGTGCATCCTCTTGTGTTTGGTATTTTTGGAAAAACAGCCGAAAATAATGGTGTTATGCCTGTAAGGATTGTCTATTCCCTGGCATTCATTGGTGCAGCCGGTGTGATTTATGCGATGATAGCCTAATCTACGATAAATGTAATATCGCCGATTGTACGGCTTGTCTTTTACATCCATTATACTTATCTTTGCAAGGATTTGACTAAAATCGAATTAAATTGCTATTAATCAAACTCTTATAGGATAATACCAATTATTATGTACGAAGTTACTTCAAACCGGAACAGCAACAACCACTATAAAACCAGTGAGTACAAAGCCTTTACACTTCACAATTACAGACAGATCCCACAAATCGCAAAGCTATCAGAAGAGCAGATGTTTGATATAGAAGTTGTAGCGAATGTGCTGCCATTTAAAAGCAATTCATACGTTGTAAATGAATTAATTAACTGGGAGAATGTTCCCAACGATCCAATGTTCATTCTTACATTTCCGCAAAAGGAAATGCTGCAGCCACATCACTTCAACAAGATGGCTGATTTGATAAAAAGCGGTTCGGATAAACAAGAAATCGCTAAAGTTGCAAACGAAATCAGGATGGAGTTAAATCCGCATCCAGCCGGACAGCTTGACCTTAATGTTCCGGAACTTGATGGTGTGAAACTTCATGGCATGCAGCATAAGTACCGCGAAACTGCGCTGTTTTTTCCTAGCCAGGGTCAAACCTGCCATGCTTATTGCACATTTTGCTTTCGCTGGCCACAGTTTGTTGGCATGGATGATATGAAGTTTGCTTCAAAAGAGGCCGATCTTTTGGTGCGTTATATGAAGTCCAAACCTGAAGCTACCAATATTCTTTTCACCGGTGGCGATCCTATGGTAATGAGCGCCAAACTGCTGGAGAGTTATATTGAACCATTGTTGGTTCCCGAACTCGAAAATTTGCATACAATCCGTATTGGCACAAAAGCGCTAGCTTATTGGCCTTACAAATTCATCAATGACAAAGATACTCCCGCTCTAATCAATCTTTTTGAGAAGGTTGCCAGATCAGGGCGCCACATCGCGCTCATGGCGCATTTCAACCACTATACTGAGCTTGAGACAAAAGCTGTTAGAAAAGCTATTAAAAACCTGAGGGATGTGAATGTGGAAATCCGAACCCAGTCGCCATTGCTCAGGCATATCAATGATGATTATAAAGTCTGGCTGAAAATGTGGCGTATACAGGCAAAACTTGGATGCATACCTTATTATATGTTCCTCGCACGAGATACGGGGGCACAACACTATTTCAGCGTTGGTCTGGAGCGGGCATACCATATTTACCGCAATGCCTATATGCGGGTTAGCGGTGTTTCCCGAACCGTTCGGGGGCCGAGTATGTCAGCCTCACCAGGCAAAATCCATATCCTGGGTGTAGCAGAGATTCGTGGTGAAAAGGTTTATGTGCTGCAATTCCTGCAAGGCCGCAACCCGGAATGGGTAAGGGTTCCGTTTTTTGCAAAGTATGATCCTGATGCTGTTTGGCTTGATGATCTTAAGCCGGCTTTCGGCGAAGAGAAATTCTTCTGGCAAGCTGATTATGAAGCGATGGTAGGTGCGAAAACTGAGGCTTTACACTATCAGGAGGAAGACTAAGCAATTCAAGATTTCAAATTTAAGATTCAAGATTGTGCGGATTTTAATCATTGAGACTGAGTATATTGAATCTGGAGTTTGGAATTTTGAATCATACTCCATTTTCATAAAACGCTTCCCGGCCGGGAAACATCATCAACTGCCTGGCTTTTTCATGTGAGAACGCAAAATAATGCATCACTGATTCGGCACATAATTCTCCATTGCCATTGTAAAGCAATGCTTCTATGATGACAATGTTCCGGCGTGTTTCAATGATACGACCCTTGATCTTGATCTTGCCGTGGTCAACATGTACCGGTTTCAGAAACTTTATCTCAAGCTTTGAGGTAACGCCTGCGGTTCCCATTTTCACAAAAACTACCCAGCTTCCAAGTTCGTCAAGCAATGCCGTTTGAATACCACCATGCACTACATTGAACCAGCCTTCATGATCACGATTGGGAGTCCATTCGGCAGTGATCCAATCACCATCCTCCTGGAATACAAGTTGTAAACCGATGGGATTGCGGGGAGAACAGCCGAAACAATTGTAGTTTTCGCTTTTTGAGAACGGGTTCAGGATAGTCTTAGAAGTCATGTACTTGGAATTAGTTTGAACGTAATCCATTATAGATTCAGGAATCAAAAGTAGGAATTAGTTAAAAACCTGAGTAATGAACCAGTAATTGGTAATTCTGAATTTGAAAGGTTTGAGCCACTCCAAAAAGTTGTTTTGAACCACATAGATTCATAGACACATAGAAATCACATAGTTTAAAAACTGACTGTTTGATAATTAAAAAAAACTATGTGATCTATGTGACTATGTGTTAAGAAATTCATCAAGGACTTTTCGGAGCACAAGCTTCAATCTATCACTGACCCATAAACATCAAACGCATCGGCTTTCAGAATCCGGATATTATAGAATTCGCCAGTCTTCAGGCTTTTCTCTGCTACTGGAATCAGAACCTCATTATCAATTCCCGGTGAATCATATTCGGTTCGCCCAACATAATAATCACCTTCTTTGCCTTCGATAATTGTTTTCAAGGTTTTGCCAACTTTGGCAAGATTAAGTTCTTCAGATATTTGCTGCTGTAATTCCATTAATTCTGCTGCGCGTTCATCCTTTACTGACTTTGGGATTTCGTCAGCCAATGATGCAGCCCGAGTTCCTTCTTCTTCGGAGTAGGTAAAAACCCCCATGCGCTCAAATCGGACAGTGCCGATAAACTCCTTCAATTCTTCAAAATGCTCTTGTGTTTCGCCTGGATAGCCCACCATCAGTGAGGTTCGTAAGGTAATTCCCGGAACCTTTCTACGAATAACATCAATCAGCCTGTAAGTCTCTTCTTTGTTGATGCCACGTCGCATTGACGCCAGCAAATCGCTGCTGATGTGCTGGAAAGGTATATCGAGGTATTTGCAAATCTTGGGCTGGGCGGCCATTACGTCCAATACATCCATTGGGAAAGCGGCAGGATAGGCATAATGCAACCTGATCCATTCAATGCCATCAATTTCGACAAGCTTTTCGAGCAAAGCCGCTAGCATGCGTTTCTTATATAAATCGAGGCCGTACCAGGTCAGATCCTGGGCAACCAAAATCAGTTCTTTCACTCCTTTTGCTGCAAGTGCCCGGGTTTCTTCAAGCAAGTTTTCAAGCGGCAGCGAAATATTTTTTCCACGGATGAGTGGGATCGCACAGAAAGAACAGGTACGATCGCAGCCTTCAGCAATTTTCAAATACGCGTAATGCGGCGGAGTAGTAAGCATTCGTTCGTTATACAGCTCGTGCCTGGCAGAAACATTCAGGTCTTCCAGTATCTTTTCAAGGTCGTTGACGCCATAAAAATGGTCAACCTCAGGAATCTCAACTTTCAGCTCGGCCATATAGCGTTCGGAAAGACAACCCATCACAACAACCCTGGCAACTTTTCCATTTTTTTTCTGCTGAACCGCCTGCAGGATCGCTTCAATAGATTCCTCTTTGGCATCCTGAATAAAACCGCAGGTATTGATAATGAGAATATCGGAATTTCGCGAAAACCCATGACTTACATTTATGCCGGAAACCTTCAATTTCCCCATGAGCTTTTCAGAGTCCACCAGGTTTTTGGGACAGCCCAGCGTGATAACATTAACAATGGGAAGATGAGTTCGGGATTTATCGGCCATCAGCTCAGGATTGATATCGGATTTTAATCCGCTCAGGTTTTTTCAAACAATGAATCAACAAAAGCACGACGGTTGAAAATCTGCAGGTGTTCAAGCTTCTCTCCTACCCCAATGTATTTTACAGGAATTTTCAGTTGATCGGAAATGCCAATCACAACGCCACCTTTGGCTGTTCCATCCAGCTTTGTGAGCGCAAGGGCGGTGACTTCAGTTGCCGCAGTAAACTGTTTTGCCTGCTCAATTGCATTTTGACCGGTTGAAGCATCAAGAATGAGCAATACCTCGTGCGGTGCATCGGCAACCACTTTTTGCATGACCCGTTTTATCTTGCTGAGTTCATTCATCAGGTTGACTTTATTGTGAAGCCGGCCTGCAGTATCAATAATGACCACATCGTGCTTGTTTTTCTTCGCTACCTGCAATGTTTCAAAAGCAACGGCAGCAGGGTCTGAACCCATTTGATGGTTCACAATAGGAACACCAACTCTCCCCGCCCATACCTGCAACTGGCTGATGGCGGCAGCGCGAAAAGTGTCAGCCGCGCCAAGCAACACCGATTTTCCTGCAAGTTTGAAATGATAGGCAAGCTTGCCAATTGTAGTGGTTTTGCCTACTCCATTAACGCCAACAACCATGATCACATAGGGTTCGGACCTTGGGTCAAAGTCAAAGCGAACTTCCTGGGTATTGTTGCCTTCTTCAAGCAAGGCAGTTATTTCTTCGCGCAAAATTTCATGAAGTTCACCTGCATTCAGGAACTTATCGCGCGAAACCCTTGCTTCCAACCTGTTGATGATTTTGAGCGTGGTTTCTACCCCAACATCGGAGGTAACCAAAATTTCTTCCAATTCATCTAAAAAACTATCGTCAACTTTTGAGCGGCCGGCAATGGCCCGTGATAATTTTCCAAAAACGTTGGTCTTGGTTTTCTCCAGGCCTTTATCAAGTTGCTCTTTCTTATCGCGCGAAAGAAATGAAAACAGTCCCATGATTGCAGTTTTTGTTGATGATAATTTCTTGCGAAAGCATTGGTTCCCAAATAAAAAAAGCCCTTCTCTGAATGGAAAAGAGCTGTCCTTTACAGGAGTGAACCCGCATTATTTCTTTGCTAAAAAGTCCTTTACCTGATCGTTGGGAAGGATGGTTTCTTTAAACACGTAAGCGCCTGTTTTTGGCGATCTCACTGTGCGGATTACCTTAGCAAAATCTTTACCCGTAGCGGTTCTAAGGGTTGCAACAACTTTCTTTGCCATGACTTATCTTATTTAATTTCTTTGTGTATTGTCATTTTTTTCATGATTGGATTGTACTTTTTCAACTCCAATCGTTCAGGTGTATTCTTCTTATTCTTGGTAGAAATGTAGCGTGAAGTGCCTGGTAAGCCACTTGTTTTGTGCTCTGTACATTCCATAATCACCTGTATGCGAGCTTCTTTACTCTTCTTTGCCATTGTTTAAACTCCTCTATGTTTTAAGGGCTGCAAAATTAGTGATTTCAACGATATAAACAAATTTGAATTCAAATAAATTATAGTAATGAAGCCATGAACCAAATAAAGGCTGTTTTTATTCTTACGTTAACGTTTGCAAATGTATAATTTTACACTTTCTGGTAATATTGAATTGAGAAATTAATGGCCTGGCAATCATACATAAATGGGTTTCGCATTTACCTGCAGGTTGAGCTTTCGCTATCAGAAAACAGCGTTTCGGCTTATCTGCGTGATATTAGCAAACTGGTTAAGTTTGTTGAAGACCAGTACCCGGGACTAACACCGGCAGAGATCACCCAGGACCATTTGCACAAATTCATTGTTTGGATTAGCAAACCTGGCATGAGCGCCCGCTCACAGGCCAGGATGATATCCGGTATCAGAAGCTATTACAAATTTCTGCTTCTCGAGAATATTGTGAGCCACGATCCGACCCAATTGCTTGACATGCCACGGATTGGCCGCAAACTACCTGATACACTCAGCGTTGTTGAAATCAATAAGATTATTGATTCAATTGATCTGAGCACAGCGGAGGGCGAACGAAATAAAGCTATCCTTGAAACCCTTTATGGATGCGGATTAAGAGTATCTGAACTCACAGGAATGCAGATTTCTGATATTTATTTTAACGAGGGCTTTGCCCGCATCAGCGGGAAAGGCAACAAGGAAAGGCTGGTTCCCATTGGCCGGGTTGCACTCAAACAGATCAACACCTACATGAAACAGGTTCGTGTGAACCAGAAAATCAGGAAAGGGTCAGAGGATACGCTTTTTATAAGCAACAGGGGCAGCAAGCTTTCGCGGGTGATGATCTTCAACATCATTAAAAAGCATGCGGAGCTTGCCGGCATACACAAAGCAATCAGCCCGCATACTTTCCGTCATTCATTCGCCACCCATCTTGTTGAAGGGGGCGCAGATCTTCGCGCGGTACAGGAAATGCTCGGCCACGCCTCTATAACCACAACCGAGGTTTACACACACCTCGACCGCCAATATTTACGTAGTGTGATCCTGGAATATCACCCCCGAATGCAGAAAGAATAAATCCGGTTCTTTACCTACTCGGGTAAATCAACGCTCCAGTTTACTGTAACCAGCTTATTTTCTTCAAAATAGAAGTCAATGAGCGCATCTTCAAAAGAAAGGAGTTTTTCACCCCATTCTTCGTCTTCGGTGTACATTTCACTAAATCCGTTGTCTTTCATCAGTTCGATGATCTGATCTTCGCTCATGCCAAAGATTTTCTTTCCGAAGAGGGTGGCTTCCTGGTTGTTGATTTCAATGCTGGTAAGCACCAGGTCAGGATCGCCCTCAAAAAAGAGTGAAAAACTCTGATCATCGAAATACCATAGTTCTGTATCAGGATCTTCTTCAAGATCTTTTTCAAGAATTTCTATTTCGGTAGGATCTCCAAAATATTTATGGGCTTCCTCAGCGGTTGCTCCAAAAGGCACATCATTGAGGCCTTTTTTTAGTTGAATAACATAATTTGTTTTGCTCATTTTTCTTTTGATTTAGGTTGTTTTATGTTCCGTCCAAAGTTCAAAGTTCCGGGTACAAAGTTCAAAGTTCGTCGTTTGACGTTTGGCGTTTGGCGTTTGGGTTCTTCCCTTCCTCCCTTCGTCCCTGTTTCTTATCTCTAATTCTCTTAGTCTCTAACTCTCTTAGTCTGACTCGTCCTGAAATTTGTTTACACTTTATGATTAATAAATTCCCTTTTTCAAAGCCTTTTTTATTTCAACAATGGGTAATGTTGAGCCGGATTTCTGTTGGGCAAAAACGGTATGGGGCTCGATGCCCCATCCGTTT
>JACZJK010000064.1 GCA_014860575.1 Bacteroidales bacterium | reverse complement strand
GGCTTGGACTCAGTAAAATATCATCCCAAATTCCACTCCAAATGTAAGGCGTGGGAATTCACCCAGGGCAGAGGTTTCATCAAAATGGTCGGAAAGCCGGTAGCTAGCTTTGGCGGCGAACTTGTTAAATCCTAATCGTGTCAGAATACCATATTCAAAAGGATTGATATAATCGAGATTGCTTTTCTTATAAACTACCTTCTCATCAGCAGTATTCCGGAATTTATAGATCTGGCGTGCATTGATATTCCAGTCGCCGTAAACACCCACATCAATGTAATTGCCAATGAAATTCCCTCTTCGCTTGTTGTAATTGAACCGCTGGTACAAACCAAGCCCGGTTTGAGTAAAGATGAATTTATGTTTTTCAATTTCGGTTGCTTCGGGTGTGTTTAGCATTGCCCAGTGCTTTATTGAATGACTCATCCTTTTTACGCTCAGTTCAGCGCCTGCCGAAAGCGTTTGTGAGAACCTCCTCTTATAGCGATAACCGAACTCAAAAGCCCATGAACTCCAGTCGCTCAAGTTATCAGTATTTAATTCTGGCTCTCCGGCAATGTGATGCAATCCAAAAAAAATATGGCCAAAATGTTTCCGGTTTGCTCCAAAAGCCGGAATGATGGTATCAGCTTTCAGGTTTTCAGAAATAACAAGCTGCTGCCCTTTTAGTGGTTCGGACAAGATAAGAATTAAAATAAAAAGTAAAACCTTCTGCATCATGCGATCAGTTCAATTTAAAATTTCCATGAAGAAGTGTAACCCGCAATATGAACAAACATCTGTTGCCCGGTGCGAAATTTAGTTTTATCAAAGCTTAGCACTTCCCGCTTCTTAATTGCGGCAACATGATATTCTTCAATCTTTCCCTGCGCATCGCGGATGTGATAAAACACATACGGTTTTTTCAGGATACTTTCAAATATTTCAGTTTCCGATAGCCTGACAAGTATTTTAACCTGGCCACTATCAGCAACAAAATCAAATGTGGGCTGAACTGTATCAGCTGGATCGGAAAAAAACCAGCTTGCCTGGGGCGTTCCATAACCATGCGAATAATCGTAATACGGATAGAGCGATGCGCTTTGCTGCATGGCTTCGAGCACCTGCAGGTTGGTCCAATCGGGGTGTAATTGCATAACACAAGCTGCAAAGCCCGACACCAACGGACAGGCGAACGAAGTTCCTGAACGGAATCCAAAACCGTTGGTTGTGGCAACAAAAACGCTACCGAGGGCAGATAGCTCAGGCTTGAGCCGCCCGTCAGCGCTTGGCCCTTTTGAAGAATACGACGACCGTAACAATGAGGGGTAATCCAATGCTCCTATCGATAACACGCCATCAGTATCAGCAGGGCTTATTATAATTTCCCATGATTTCCGGCTACCATCATTTCCGGCTGCATTTACTACCACTATTCCTTTTTGAACCGCCATATCAGCAGCAAATGCCACCAACGATGATTTTCCATCCATTTGTTCAGGAAAATAGCGATGATAGCTGTAGCCCAACGATGAACTTATGATATCAGCACCCAGTTGGTCGGCCCACTCTGCAGCGGCCAGCCAGTATTTTTCCTCAACATAGGGCTCAGTCCAAGTTTCGGTTCGGGCCAAAATAAATTCAGCACCAGGAGCTAAACCCATAGGAATACTGCCGTACATGCCCCCAATTAAACTCATGACCATGGTGCCATGTGCATTTTTCCGGTACACATCCGGGCTTTTACTAACAAAATCCCATATGGCCTTTATTCGCCCATCATTATTAATATGCTGGAATGCGTTGTGTGAATCCACCCTGGGAAAACCAGTGTCGAATATGGCAATGCGTATGTTGCTGCCATCTATTCCATGATCAGTAAAATAATTTCCCTGAAAATGAGCGGTATGGGCTTGAATCCTTTCAAGCTTTATTTCTGTTGAGTTTGGGCGCTGATGTTTGCCGGGGTTTTCAGCGGTTATAAGCAATTGCAATATTTCGGGTTCCACACTTTTTACAAAAGGCAATTGCCGGATTGCGTCAATCTGCCACAGTTGTGCATTTACATTTACCGCATTGAGCCATCTGGATACCACGTTGACCGAATCAACCCATGAACTTACACCTGACAAATAGTGTTCACTTACCGGATAATCTGCAACATCATACAGATCCTGGTTGTGGCGTAGCCTGCGCCCGATGGCTTTGGGGTCGAAAAAAAGGTAAGGATCAAAGATTACGCTGTCCTTGTCAGTAAAATAAACCCACCACGACTGCACCGGCTCCCTGGGTTCAGGAAAATTATAATCCTGCCCAATGTTTATACCTGGAAGAAACAGTTGAAATGCGAAAAACAGTATGATTGATTTTATCATAATTGGCTCACTGCAGAAGGCGCAAAATTATTGAAATTTTCCCTGCACACAGTTTCATGTTTCACAGCCGCGTTTATCAGTTATTGCGGGCTATTTCCCTGGCAAAATACTTCTTTATTACTTTCAGCAATTTCTCAATGAGAATGGGTTTAGAAATATAATCATTACAGCCAGCGATAATTGCTTTTTCCCTCTCGCCGGCAAGTCCGTAGGCTGTTTCTGCAATGATGATTACGCTGCTGTTAAATTGCCTGATCTGCTTGGTGGCCTCGTATCCATTCATTAACGGCATCCTGATATCCATCAGGATCAGATCAATATCAGGATGGTTGCGGCAAGTCTCAATAGCTTCGAGGCCTGAATGGGCTTTGATAATTTCACATCTAATTCCATTAAGCATTTCTGAAAGGAGCATTTCTGAAAAAAAATCATCTTCGGCAATCAATATTTTCAGACCTTTTAAATTATTCAGCATTTTGTCTGCATTAACCACATGCGTTACCAAAGGCTGCGTAATGGTTTCAGAAACATATGGAATTGTGAAATAAAATACTGAACCTTCGCCGGGTTCACTTTCAACCCACATTTTTCCACCAAACATTTCAACATATGCCTTTGAGATTGACAAACCCAGCCCGGTACCTTGCAAGGCCAACTTATCGGAAATATCGGCCTGGATAAAACGATCGAAAATCGGAACTTGCCTGTCTTTAGGAATTCCTATGCCAGTATCTTTTACATAAAATTCTATTTCCGCGGTTTGTTCAGGGTCAGAACCGGCTAAGCCTGGCTTAATGTTATATCCAAATTCTATCGAGCCTTCAGTAGTGAATTTTATAGCATTCTTAACCAGGTTGGTGAGGATAGCATAGATCTTCTCACGATCGGTTCGGACAATGGCTTGCTTTGAAGGTAGAGCCAATTTATAGCTGAACAGTATTCCTTTGCTTGTCACCTCAGGCCTGAAGAAGGTATAAATGTACTCGATCTGTTCGTTAATATTTGACTCTGACAAACTAAGATTCATCAACCCGGCTTCAATTTTTGAAATATCTATGATATCGTTGATCAGGTTTAGCATGCGGGTTCCACTACTTTCAATGATCTCAATATATGCTTTCTGTTGTTCGCCTGTAAGGCCAGGCTCTTTCAACAAACTTGCAAAACCCATGATACCGTTCATGGGTGTGCGTATTTCGTGGCTCATATTGGCAAGAAAAGCAGTTTTAAGGCGGTCGCCTTCTTCGGCTTGTTCTTTGGCTTTGTTAAGTTCTGTTTCTGCCAGTTTGAGGTCGGTAATATCAATTGCAGCAACCAGGCACTGCCCATTTACACCGTTGCTATGACCAACAAGGCGGGCATACTTCAGGGCAGACTTTTTTTCAAGTTTGATTTCGCAGGTTTCAATAGAATTACTAAGGAATACCTTGTCGAGAAATTCAGAAAAATTAACACGTGTGTCCTGGGAAACTAAGAATGCAAAGGTACTGCCGATCAGGGTCTTCCTTTCTTTAGCAAGTATTTTCGCCCCGGCTGGATTCAACCCTAAAATGCTTCCATCTCTGTGTAAGGTAAAGTAGCCGGCTGGCGAAAGATCGTATAATTCAAAATATTTCTGCTCGGCTTGTTCAGCCACTTCTTTTGCAAATAAAAGTTCTTCATTTTGCATTTCCAATTCAATCTGGTGAACCTCCAGTTCATGGATGATTCTCAGCATGTCGGCCTCAGAAATAACCTTGCCTGGTCCGTTAGATTTATTTACCAGACGTTCTTCTGCCATACTGCGCAGGTTTGTGGCAAGGGCTTTTCTGTCTTTTTTCATATAAGTTGATGGATCTTTTAATGTTTTCGTTAGCACATTGTTAGCTGCAATAAAGTTTGCGGAAACCGATACCCAATATCATTAAAATCGTGCTTTAACGCTAAAACAATAAACGATTAACGTCGGGAAGATGGGCTAACCTTGTGCTGATTACAAAGATATTTTAGATAACTTGTAAAAGTTTTACACAATTTTCAAGAAGTGTTACACAATTCACAGGTTATTCAGTGATGTGCGCTTTTTGTGCTTCAGGTTCTTATAAAAGGTGGGAGTTAAACCTGTTGTTTTCTTAAATTGGTTCGACAAATGCGCTACACTGGAATAGTTTAAACGATAGGAGATTTCAGTGAGGGTAAGTTCATCGTAAAGTAGCAATTCTTTTACCCTTTCAATTTTGTGCGCAATAATATAGCGTTCAATGGTAATGCCGGTTACTTCGGAAAAGAGGTTGGCCAGATAGGTGTAGTTCAGGTCTAATTTTTCGCTGATATAGGTTGAAAAGTTTACTTTGGGAACTTCTTCTTCATAATGCACCATTTCAATCACAACTGCTTTGATCCTTTCAATGAGGATGGCTCTTTTATCTTCCATCAGTTCAAGGCCCGCACTTCGCAATGCAGCGCTTAAAAGACTAAGTTGTTCGGGAGTAACATGGCCTTTTACATCTACTTCACCCAAATCAACTCTGGTATAATGCAATCCAAGTTTATCCAACTCTGATTTCACCACCATCTTGCAGCGAATGCTTACCATGTATTTGACAAAAAGTTTCAATAAGAGAGTTTTAATGTGGGCAAAGATATGCAAAATATGAGGGCTTTGCAATACTGGGGCCTGATTTGATTTTGGTAATGTTCAGCTCACAAATCAAACTTATATTAATCCGGAAAAGAGAGCGAAAAAGGCAAGTCATGAAAAAGCCGCTCCAATATTGGAGCAGCTCTTTCATCCATCAGTGTAACCAAAAAACACCAAACCAAAACAAAGCAAATTAGTATTCCAAGTCAGAAGTAGTTCTTTTAATAATGCAATCGAAAACCCGTCAGTTATTCCGGGAGCAAATCAGGTAAGTTCTAGAAACTTGTTGTTGACAATATCAATTGCCTTCCAGGATACTGAATACTGGCATCATCCTCAGCAGTAATATAAATTTTAGCCGGTTTAAAGGAAGATACTGTTTCAAGCGAACCTTTCAATTGCTTTGACATAAATCCGGAAGAGCTTAATAGCTGTCCGAGGTTCTCAGTTTTACCCTGGTCTGTTTCCATCCATACCACATAAGTTTTTTTAGGAGGTTGAAGCCGGCTTACATCCGCCAGATCAGATACCTCAACTTTAATGACGTAGTTTTTATTTTTATCATTCTTAACTTTAACTGTACCCTGGGCTGCAGGAACAACCGATGAATTCTGGAAAACTATTTTTCTGGAACAGGATGTAAACGGCAATACGATAATCATTGCCAGGAGAGCCAACAGGCCCAGTTTTTTAATGTTGCGAAATTTTTGTGATTTCATCTTTTTTGTGATTTATGCTGTTCAAATTATTTAACAGGCGTGAGATTTACCATTAATTAACTCCGAACCGAATTTATACTTTTGAGATTATGTATACCGTTGTTTAGTTTTATTCGTAACCACTTTTTATAACCGTCATTATCATCTTAAATCTACCGTTTGGCCTGACAAAATTGGGCGCGTGAGCAGGTATTACTATTGATTGGCCGGTAATTAGAAAACTGGAAACTCCACTGATTACCAATTCTGCCTTTCCTTCAATAATTTGAACATAGGTATCAAAAGGTGTAGTCTTTTCTACCAGCCCTTCTCCATTATCAAAGGATAAAACGCTAACATTCCCGGTTGATTTGTTGAGAATGGTTTTGATAACAACCGAGTGTTTAAGATATTCAACGATCTCCACTGTAATGAGTTTTTTCGACTTTTCAATTTCTTTCATTTCCATGACCACCGCTTGCTAATATTCAATTGAAAGCAACAACCCGGAAATAAGTTGTGATTATTATCCGGATTGTTCAAAGAGCAGTTGGCTTAAAGAAGAAGTATCAAAAGCAGTACTATAAGTATTGCTGCACCAACAGAGATGTAGACTCCGCCACTGAGTTCTTTAAGTTCTTTTTTGATGTCACGAACTTCTTTCCGCAATTCTCTTTTTTCCGCCGAGTTCAGATCAGTTTTATCCATAGCCTCAATTTCTTCCAGTCTGTCCATCAGCACAACAGCTTCATCAGACGTTGCAATTTCTGTTTCTGTTAGAGCAACTGGTAAAGCATAGGTTTCTGGCTCAGCATTTAATTGCATGGGAACAAATGCCAACAACAGCAAGGCTGTCATAATACAAAGGGTTAATTTTTTCATTTTAATGATTTTAAGTGGATTATTTACACTGCAACAAAGGTAATTCCATGATTATCGTAAAACATTGCACAATTCTGAAGATTAATTACATAATTCACATGTTAATGTGCTGCAGTAACACAGTGATGCAGTGTGTGAATGGTTTATTAGTCAATTGGTCGGAGTAATGCAGTAATACAGTAATGCAGTGATACATTGTTTGAATAATCTATTAGTTCTCCAATAGACTTTGAATTTTGGATTTTGAACTTGGGATTTTGAATTCGGCATCCCGGGAGTCCAGATAGCCATCGGGACTCTCGGGAAATTCCGCTACGCTCCAATTTCTGATTTTTTCCAACTGCCTACGACTACTGCCAACTACCTACTGTTTATATACCAACGGGCATTTTACAGGCGACGATAAAAAATGATCATAAATATTGAAATCAAGCCAATTGTAAGAAACAGCGCCCATCTTGAAACTGGAACTGCAGGTGGATCTTCTTCCAATAATACAAGCTCAGTATCGCTTATGGACATACCACCCACTACAGCGATAGCGATATTTTCTACTGAACCATTAATCATATCAGCCTCAAGGATCGAATAAGATGTTTGCAGTATCTGGCTTTGTCCCGGAGCCAAAGAAATAATCCAATCATCACCGGTAAGGTCATCACTTACTGTTATATTTTCCAATGTAGTACCACCATTATTTTCGAGCACAATATCATAAGCAATAAGCTGTCCGATTACAGAGTACTTTTTGGGGGTGGCAACTTTGGTAATTAACAGCCCTTCTTTTGTGACGACTTCATAGGCGCTTACAAGAATATCAACTGCTTCAGCAGTAGCAATATTTGCAACAAAACCGTTTTGAAGGTCTGCTGCTGTGATGTTATAAGATGTTGTAAAAGTATTGCTTGACCCGGGGTCAAGTGATGCAATGAGCCATGATGATGAAGTAAGGTCATCATCAACAGTGATATTGTCCACTGCGACAGAACCGATGTTTTCAACCACGATATCATAGTCTACCTGATCATTGAGTGCGGAGAAGGTTTGTGGGTCGGCGGTTTTTGTGATTAAAAGATCTCCGGATACAGTAGCAGATTCTTCTGGTTTGTTCATTGTGCTGCCGCCGGCAAATGTTACGGCTCCGTTTCTTGCAAGCGCTCTGCCATCTAATGTTGAACCGGTATTCATTGTAATTGAAACAAGGGCCAATATATTGCCTTTAAAATCTGTATCGTTCCCGATTGTGGCTGAAGAACCAACCTGCCAATACACATTATTAGCCTTGGCGCCGCCAGCGAGGACAATGTCGCCACCCACGGTAGTGGTAAGGCCGGATGCAATCTGAAATATCCAGACAGCATTCTCATTGCCGCCAGCATCAAGCGTTAAAGGTGTACCATCAACTGATAGGGTAGATGTTGATTTATAAATCCCGGGTGCAAGTGTACTGCCACCCTGGTTGCCTGATACTGTAGCAGGTGCCGGCACAGTTGAAGCAGCAGCGAAAAGATATGCGTTACGTAAGTCGATTTTGGCCTGTGGAAGAACATTCCCCGGATCCTGATCGGCAGCTAAAACCTGCCCATTGTTTAAAGTCAAATTCTCAAGTCCTGTAATTGAAGACAGGAAGCCCGGATATAATCCAATGTCCAGGTCGTTAATCTCATTCATAGGCGCAGCAAAACTGATTCCTGTACCTGCAAGCACTGCAAAGTCAGCCGCTGATTTCAGATCAGGCGCTATTTGCCCAAAATTTACAGCGGGAATTGTAATGCAAAGCATGGTTGTCAAAGCAAGGTGTCTTAGTTTTTTCATGGTAAACTTTTTAATTGTGATTGAATGTATTAAAGTAAAATAAATTTTGTTAAAGATATGATCATCAACAATTTCTGGTGTTACATAATTCCGAACCTATTTTATATAATTCACAGGTAATTTAATGTTCATTTATACATGCCCAAAACTGTAACACTATAATAATAAATAATTTATCATTTATTCAGTTCGGCTAGCGCTGCCCGTGCAGCAATTTTGAAAAATAAAACCCACAAAAACCAGCAGCTTATTGTGGGTCTCAATAGAATTAAAATTTGTAAATTCTTGTAAGTTACGAGACTTACAACCTGAAAGTTAATCCGAACTTCCCGCCCGAAAATGCATTTCCACCGCCAAATTCCAGGTTAACTGCAGTCCGGTCAGTGAAGAAATACCTGCCGCCGATCTGGCCACCAAGTCCTACACCAGAGTTATGACTGCCGGTGTAATCTTCAGGTGACGACCATACATAGAACCCTAAATTGAGACCAGCGTAAAAATCCCAATCGTCAGGGATATTCAATATTCTATTAAAATGATAGTTGGCATTTCCGGAAATACCAATGATACTGTGGCGGTAACGATTGGATTGCCAGCGTTCGCGGAACGAACGAAAAGATAATTCGGCTCCCAGCGTAATATCGTTATGAACGCCAAAATCCATTCCCAGATAAACCGGAATTCCCCAACCGGATAAGCCCACTCCAAGATTAACCTGAGAGCCGCCTTTGGGCAAGGAACCCTGTCCATAAGAGAAGCCAAAAGCCATTAGAATCGTAATTGTTATTATTAATTTTCTCATTGTAATGTTTATTAGTTTAGTTAATCACATAATACATGGCTTCATGCGTGCACCTAAATCACAGTACTTCCTGAAGCACAGATATGCCTTTGCATGGGTTCATCAAAACACAATACTTTTTATGATCACTGTTTTAGATCATGAAAAATAAGGTTCGGCAATGATGGAAATCCATTTTTTTTTATTTCTTATTGCTAAACGAAAATTCTCTTAAATCCTTCATGAGCTCATCCATGTCGCGATTATATTCCGACCTGAATACTCCCCAATCACTTTGACTGTTTTCATAGGCAATAAGCCTGTTTTTCAAGTCGATGTTTTTCTGTTCCAACACTTCAATCCGATCCTTGTAAATCGGGTCATACACCATTCCTGGCTCATTGAGCTGCACTTTTAGTTCAGCTATACGTAATTCGTTGTTTTTAACATTGTTATCTGTTTCATTTTTAAAAGCTATCCAGTCTTCAGAGTTGATTTTTGCAGTTTCTGCATCGTATGCATCTGTTTGTGCTTCAATCAAATCCTGACGGGCATCCTGTACCTTATCTTTAGCATCTTCAACTTTCTGCTCATTCGACTGGCAGCTTGTAAATATTCCTCCTGCCAATAACGATGTTGTTACGGCAAGGATAAAGATTGATTTTTTCATTTTTGTTAGTTGTTAATTGTTCATAAATTTGATAAAAAAGTTACCGTTGAGCGTTATATCACACAAAACGGTAACTTTTCATAAATGGTCGGGTTATTATAGTGAAACAATAATCTTATGCAATTCGTCATTCGGTTTGCCAGGATTGATTTGTAGTTTGCCATATATCCGATCAATCTTGCCTTACCATACATAAGATCATTTGTCAGTGAGCGCTGCATTTTATTGTCTTAAGCTCTTTACTCATTCAAGTTTCTGTTATGATTATATAAATTGATTTAACACAGTTTGCAGAACAGCTGTGAACTTTTTTCCACAATGCAAAGGTCGCTCTCAATACATAAGAAAGTATTACACAATTAGTCAAAAAGATTACATCATTCACACCTTTGAAAAACGAAACACCCACCAAAGTGAGGTAGATTTATTATTTGCCGGAACTTCTAATGCCTCACTCCAGGGCGTTGAGCAGTATTATGAATAATTGAAACTACTGCTTCTTATATGTGAATCATGTAATAAAATTGCATAATTGTGTAAAGGTTTCAAGCTTTAGTGGGATTACCTTTGACCTCAAATGGCATACAGTTTGTCAACTGATGTTATCATTATACCATTAAAAAGGTTTTCTTGGATGAAAGGAGGTTAAAATTAACATCAAACCTGGTTAGATGATTACTAATCATTATAATGATAGCTGTTAAAGAAATTCATTTTCAATTATATATTTACTAACAATCAAAAAAAAAATCTTTATGAAATATTTTAGTTTAATGTTAATTATTGCTGCAACCCTTATCGTTACAAGTTGTGCATCATGGAGTAAAACCCAGAAAGGTGCAGCAATTGGAACTGTTGGAGGTGGTGCAGCCGGCGCAGTAATCGGAAAAGCAGCAGGTAATACCGCGTTGGGTGCAATCATTGGAGCAGCAGTTGGCGGAACTACCGGAGCCATCATTGGAAACAAGATGGACAAACAAGCTGAAGAAATAGCTAAAACAGTTCCTGATGCGAAAGTTATTCGTGTAGGTGAAGGAATCGTTGTGGAATTCAGCAGCAATGTTCTTTTTGGATTTGACAAATCAGGTTTATCAGCCGATGCCAAAACCAATCTGGATAAATTAGTTAAAGTAATTGACGGTTACCCGGATACAGATATAGAAATACAGGGTCATACCGATAGCAAAGGAAGCCTGGCGTATAACGAAAAGCTATCAATTGAAAGGGCAAGCGCTGTTTCTGACTATCTTATTTTCAATAATGTGGCAGCTGACCGCTTAACTGTAGTGGGTTATGGTGAAACAGCGCCTAAATACGAAAATGATACTGAGGAAGGCCGTGCTCAAAACCGCAGGGTTGAGTTTCTGATCTCAGCCAATGAAAAAATGAGAGCTGAAGCTGAAAAAGAAGCAGCCAAATAAATTAAGTAAAAACCAAAAACAATAAAAAATGAAAACGAAACTATTTTCAATTGTATTACTCGTATTTTTATCAGCCACATTAGCAGTGGCTCAAAGTCCAGGGAAAATGTCCTTTGGCATTCTTGGGGGTGTTAATTTCCAGAACCTGAATGGCACAAACTCTGCCGGTGACAAACTCGAGAACGATCTTATTATTGGCTATCATGCCGGAGTAAATGTTCAGATCCCTGTTGCACTAGAGTTCTATTTTCAACCTGGGGTATTGTTTAGTACCAAGGGAGCAAAACACACCAGCAGTGTATTAGGCACTGATATTACATCTACAACCAGTATTTCATATATTGAAGTGCCCTTAAACCTGGTTTACAAAGGCATGCTTGGAAACGGGTATGTTTTACTCGGTCTCGGACCTTATATCGGCTACGGCGTAATGGGTAAAGTAAAAACTGAAGGTGGTTCTGTAACGCTTGATTCGGATATTGAATTTAAGAATGTTGTAGAGCTTACTGATCCTTTAACAGTTCCTTACTACAAAGCATTCGATGCCGGTGGCAATATTTTCTTCGGCTATGAAATGGCCGGTGGAATATTCGCCACGCTAAATGCCCAGCTCGGAATGTTGAATATAAATCCTGAATACAAAGCCTTATCTGATGATGAATCATCAATTAAGAACACAGGTTTCGGATTTTCACTCGGATACAGGTTCTAACACTAAGTAATTACCTGGTCAGAAAGTCTGACAACAAAAAAGGCCGTCTCTTAAAAAGAGGCGGCCATTTTTATTTGAAACAGAATTGATTGGCATCATAGATTAAATTCACCGGAGGATCAGAAGAATTCAATCAAGCTAAATTGTGGGAACGGATCTTATCAAGATTTACTGATTCTTCAAATGCCCGTACGAACCTTTGGTAAAAGGTAAAATAATCTTCCTGTTCAAAATATTTTTGAGTTTCGTCAGTAGTTGACGGAACATCGTTCAAATGATTTTCCCTGGATAAATTGCGTGCCTCTGATGCTGCGAAATCAATATTCTCTCCATTGAGCCGGTTGTAGAAATGCCAGTTTTTTCCATTTAATGTCTTGCGTATCTCACCGCCAAAAATATCGTGTATCAGCCGTGAAATCAGGCTGCTTTGATCAAGGGCGGGGTTGCCGTTATGCGTCCCTCCGTTATTCTCAAATACATTGGACCGCGTGAGAGCTTCTAGTACATACTGTTCGTAAATCATATTTTTATGCTTGGGGGTTATTGTATCTCAAAATTATGGTTTAGTCAGGTGTCTGGCACATGGAAGTGCGAATAAAACAGGAAATAAAATTATACAAACATAACCTGGAACCTGTTACATAATTTTTTCTATTACTTACATAATTCCCACATTTTATCCATTTAGATACAGGCGCTTAGAAATTTAAAGTTACTCTCTTAGGTATTGGAGCATCTTTGTTATACTTCAGTTCCCGAATTGCTTTGCTCCCGGGATGCCGAAGTACCGGCATTTAGTAATCTCAATTTCTGCTACGCTCAATATGCAGTTCCCGAATCACCCATTTTCACCTTTCGCTGAAACGGAGAAATTTAGTTACTAATTAAGAATCGGGCCTGGCGTTTTCTCGCCTGCCAGTTATTTTTTTTAAATCTTCCTCTTTGTAAACCTGGTAAGGATCGGTTGCTATTGAATCAGGTTTTTCGGCAGGAACTTTACCAACAACATATTTTGCAGTTTTGTTATCGTATTTTTTCTCTTTTGCACTTCGGCTCATGATCTTCCTTTCTAATGCAATGACAATATTGCCTTGCAGATGTGTTATTTACAGTTAAAACAATTTCACGATTATAAATAAATTCCTTGATTATTGATTTAGAAACGTGAGAATATACCCATACTACGATTCATCCTTTGTTGCACGTATCAGGCTAATTCCGGAAATAAAAAATATCAATCCGATTACCCCATAAATGATTGGTATTTTGAATGATTCCGTATTACCGGCAAACAATACTGCGGCGTATATAAGTCCGGCTATTCCGAGAATGGTAAGTATTGCTCCAAATATTCTTTTCAGGTTCATAAAGCTTTGTTTTAAAGTTATTTAATTTAAAAAATAGTAGTGCCAGCAGCCTGTAGTCCTTTCCTACGATTCATCCTTTGCTATGCGAATCAGGCTCGATCCGGAAATAAAAAATATCAAACCAATTATCCCGTAAATGACCATTAATTTGAATGTCTCAGTATTACCGGAAAACAATACTGAGACGTAAATAAGTCCGGCTACTCCGAGCATAGTAAGTATTGTCCCAAATATCCTTTTCAGGTTCATAATGCTTTATTTTTAAATTAATTAATTGGTTTCTTATTCGCTTGCCGGGCAATCCGTATGATTTCCCGGGCAATATCCTCGGGAGAAAGGATAAAATCAACATACCCGCTTTCTATAGCTGTCTCGGGCATATCTGGTTGTTGGGCTGTTTCCGGTTTCTGTGCGATGGTAATTCCGCCAACTTTCTTAATGCCGCGAAGAGCGTCTGCTCCATCGCCATCATAGCCCGAAACAATAACCGCGATAAGTTTGCCACTCCAGTTTTTTGAAAGTGAACGCATAAACACAGTTATCACATCAGGCCAACCCCAGGGCTTTGAAATAGGTTTTAACCGGAACTCTCCGTCTTTGACATGCAGATCGCGCTTTTCGGGGATGATGAAAACCTGGTTCGGTTCAATGTCAAGTTTCTCCGTAATCAGTTTTACCGGCATCTGTGTATGTTTAGGCAAAATCTCATGCAGCAGTGTGGCAACTTGTCTTAAATGATTGACAATTACGATTGCCACTCCCATATCGGCGGGCAGGTTTTTCAATAAACGAATGTAAGCGTCAAGGCCTCCGGCCGAACCGCCCAAGCAAACTATTGGAAAGTCTTTAGCCATAATGGTAGTGTTAAAAAAAACAGAATATTGATAATGCCAAAGTTACTCGCTCATCAGCGTCAAAATGTTACACTACTTTGCAAAATTGTTGCATGATTCACAGTTTTTTTGTGATGCAGTGGTGCAGTGGGTGCAGTGATGCTTTTCTGTTGTGATGCAGTGATACAGTGATGCTGTGGCGCGGTGGCTGAGCTTGTCGAAGTCTGAAGTAATGGAGTAATGTTAATTCAAAATTCCAGATTTAAGATTCGCGGCAACTTTGGATTTTGATCTTTGA
>JACZJK010000063.1 GCA_014860575.1 Bacteroidales bacterium | reverse complement strand
GCACAACGGTTTTCTTTTTCTCGAACCCAGGGCTTGCTTTCTTGCTGATGAGAATATTGCCAACTTCATCAATTGCTGATTCAAGATTTTGCGAAGCAGCAAACTGAAGGAGATAAGCAGCAATTTTTTCTTCTTTTTTCGATGGGCGGGGAATTTTACAGATTTCAGCAAAATAGTTCCAAAGCGCTTCTGGGTTTAATCCTTTGAAAACAGGGTCCATGGCAGTTGTTTTTCGTGATTGATAATTGAACTTACAAACCTACGGGAATTTTTTATTTGTGAAAATATTCCTGAAGATTTTATTTGCCCGCTTTGCGAACAATGTATGTGCAGGCTTGTTAAGAGGCTACATTTTGGAAATTCAAAATCCCAAATTCAAAATTCGAAGTGCAAACATTTAACGTATTACAATCATCAAATTAACAAAGTAACCAATCAACTAATCAACCTATCATTATTCCATTACTCCATCACTCCATCACTCCATCACTGCAGCACTGCATCACTGCATCACAATAAATCTCAAATCTCAATGACCGCGCAACTCAAGAGCCACGCTGAAATTTTATACCTTGTATTGGCTTCCCTGTTTATCACTTCACTTGTGACAAGCAATCTAATTTTTCAGAAGTTTTTTAGCTGGTCCCCATTTGGATGGTACACATTTGAGATTTCAGTTGGTATAATAGCCTATCCGGTAACTTTTTTAATCACCGATGTAATTTCTGAGATTTACGGGCGCAAAAGAGCTAACCGTGTTGTAATCGGGGGTTTGTTTGCAAGCGCATTTGCCCTGCTGATTGTAATTGTTTCAACTGAAGCAACGGCAACGGAATGGTCACCCATTAGCAATGTTGAGTTCAAAAAAGTATTTGGGTTTACTTACATAGCCGTTGCTGCTTCGCTGGCAGCTTACCTGTTGGCCCAGTTTATTGACGTGCAGTTATTCCATTTCTGGAAAAGGCTTACCAACGGAAAGCATCTTTGGCTTCGCAACAACGCCTCTACTTTTACTTCGCAGTTTGTTGATACTTTTGTGATTATCTCACTGCTCACAATGTTTGAAGTGATAAATGAGGAATTCTATTTCGCGCTAATTTTGAACGGATTTCTGTTCAAAGTGCTGTTTGCATTGCTCGATACTCCGGTGGTGTATTTGCTGGTTTACGGAATCAGGCGTCATTTTGGGCTTAAGGGACATGGCGCTGAGCTGGATTTTTAAGAAAATTTTAAAGAGTTAATAATGCATTCATTTTTTTATATATTAGCAAAACACTATTTTTGCGCTCCAATTTAAAATTCTAACAATGGAAAGTAAACTTCAGGAACTTACCAGCAGGATCTACAACGAAGGCATAGAAAAAGCCAATACCGAAGCAGCCATCATCCTTGAAAACGCTCAGAAAGAAGCTGACAGGATTGTTGAAGACGCGAAAAAGGAAGCCCAAAAACTTCAGGAAACGGCAAAGCATGAAACAGAAGAAATGCGCAAGAACGTAGCCAGCGAAGTACAGATGTCGGCACGTCAGTCCATCTCGGCTATCAAACAGCAAATTACCTCAATGGTTACTACACGTTTGGTTGCCGAACCAATTAAGGAAGCTTTCAAAGACAAGGATTTTGTAAAAAGAATCATTGAAACAGTGATCAAAAACTGGGATTCAAAATCAGGTAGTATTGATTTGGCGCTTTCTTTGCCCAAAGAAGATGCAGAGAAAATGGGTTCGTACTTTGAAGCCAAAACCCGCGAAACGCTTAACGGAAAACTGAAGGTTGAACTCGATGATAAAATGAGTGGAGGTTTCCGCATCGGCCCGGGCGATAAAAGCTATGTGCTAAGCTTCACCGAAGAAGATTTCGAGAATTTCTTCAAAAATTACCTGCGACCCAGAACTACAAAACTGCTTTACGGAGGAGAATAATGTTTAGCAGGAATTACTACTACCTGGTGGCCGGTTTACCTGACATCGTCCTGGAGCAAAGCAAGCTTTCAGTTTCACTTGCGGAATTCAGGGAAGAGTTGAAGATTCATTTGCATCCCGACGATTACAATTTGGTTGAACAACTATTCCTCACAATAGACAACCGCAACGTGCTTAACATGCTGCTGAAAAACATTGTGGAGTTTGATAGTACCGGCAAATATTCGTTCGATGAATTGGAAGATGAGATCAAGGAAGCGGAATTCCTTCCCGATTACCTGAAAACATTTATCACACAGTTTAAGACAGGCCAGGCTTTAGAAGCTGACATGAGTTGGGAAGATCAGCTTACAATGCTCTTTTACGACCACACCTCAAAAGTGGAGAACGAATTTTTGCGATCCTGGTTTGAGTTCGAACGCGACCTTAAAAACATTCTTGCCGGACTGTCGGCGCGTCGCCATAAAATTCCTGTTGACAACTTATTGATAGGCAATAACACGGTATCAACTGCTATTCGCAAAAGCAATGCACGGGACTTTGGTCTGAATGCCGAATTCCCTTTCGTTGAGAAACTGATCCAGATCAATGAGAACACCAATCTTCTTGAGCGCGAAAAAGCCATTGACCAGCTTAGATGGAACCATATTGATGATATTAACACCTTTAATTATTTTACTATTGAAGTGATCCTGGGTTTTGTGATCAAGCTAAGCATAGTAGAACGCTGGCTCAAACTCGACAAGAAAACCGGCGAAGAAATGTTCCGCCGTTTGTTGAAAGACCTGGAAAATAGTTATGAATTCCCTAAAGAATTTAATGTATAATGAGTACTAAAAACAACTTAACCACTGGAAAGGTTAACGGCATCATTGCCAACCTTGTTATTGTTGAGGTTGATGGACCTGTGGCCCAAAATGAAATTTGCTACATCAGCCACGAAGGCACCGACCTCATGGCCGAGGTGATCAAGGTTATGGGCAACAAAGCCTATATCCAGGTTTTTGAAAGCACCCGTGGCCTGAAGCCTGGAGCTAACGTGGAGTTCAAGGGCCACATGCTTGAAGTTACTTTGGGACCCGGCATTCTGGGACGAAACTACGATGGACTTCAACACGACCTTGATGAAATGAAAGGCGTGTTCCTGAAACGCGGCGATTACACCCGCGCCCTCGATCCGGACAAAGTATGGGATTTCGAACCCACAGCCAAAGAAGGCGATCAGGTGATAGCTGCCGACTGGCTTGGCGAAGTGAAGGAGAACTCAATTCCGCACCGCATCATGGTTCCCTTTGTGTTCGAAGGAAAATATACAGTGAAAAAAATTGCCAAAGCCGGCAAGTTCAAAGTCTATGATGTAATTGCGACCCTCACCGACGAAAAAGGCAAGGATGTTGAAGTGACAATGGTTCAGAAATGGCCGGTAAAAAAAGCCATCAAGAATTACAGGGAAAAACCGCGGCCTTTCAAGCTTCTTGAAACCGGGGTTCGGACCATTGATACCCTGAACCCAATTGTTGAAGGCGGAACCGGATTTATTCCCGGACCATTCGGTAGCGGCAAAACCGTATTGCAGCATGCCATTTCAAAACAGGCCGAAGCCGACATTGTGATTATTGCCGCTTGTGGTGAACGGGCCAACGAAGTAGTGGAAATCTTTACGGAGTTTCCTGAACTTGAAGACCCCCGTACCGGACGCAAGCTGATGGAACGTACAACCATCATCGCGAATACATCGAACATGCCGGTGGCAGCACGTGAAGCTTCGGTGTACACTGCCATGACCCTGGCTGAGTACTACCGTGCCATGGGCTTAAAGATTTTGTTGCTGGCCGATTCAACTTCACGTTGGGCTCAGGCATTACGCGAAATGTCGAACCGCATGGAAGAACTTCCCGGACCTGATGGCTTCCCAATGGATTTGCCCGCTATCATTTCAAACTTCTACAGTCGTGCTGGTTTTGTTTATCTTAACAACGGTAAAATTGGCTCTATCACCTTTTTAGGAACCGTTTCACCTGCTGGTGGTAACCTGAAAGAACCGGTTACAGAATCAACAAAGAAAGCGGCACGTGCTTTTTATGCACTCTCTCAGCAACGCGCTGACAGCAAGCGTTACCCGGCCATTGACCCCATTGACAGTTATTCGAAATACCTCGAGTATCCTGAACTCCAGGCAACCTTGAGGAAAAACATCTCGGAAGATTGGGTGGAAAAAGTAATGCAACTTAAAAATATCCTGATCCGCGGTAAAGAAGTTTCCGAACAGATCAACATCCTTGGCGATGATGGAGTGCCACTTGAATATCACCTCATTTATTGGAAAGCAGAAGTTTTTGATGCCGTGATACTGCAGCAGGATGCATTCGATAAAATTGACTGCAACGCTCCAATGGTTCGCCAAAAATACATGCTCGAAAAAGTGTATGAAGTGTATAACACCGAATTCAACTTTGAAAAATTTGAAGAAGTGAACCCGTTCTTCAAAAACATTATCAACCAGTTGAAGCAGATGAACTATTCGATTTATGAATCGGATGATTTCTACAAGTTTGAAAAGGAATTTACTAACCTAATGGATGAAAGGAAAGCGTCGTAATGGAAACCAAAGCTTTTCAGAAGATATATACAAAGATCACCCAGATCACCAAGGCAACCTGTTCGCTGAATGCCACAGGTGTTGGCAACGAAGAATTGGCAATGGTGCATGGCCGTTTAGCCCAGGTGGTTAAGATTATGGGCGATAGTGTGACCCTGCAGGTTTTTGCCGGTACCGAAGGTATTCCTACCAATGCCGAGGTCGTTTTCTTTAATCGTCCGCCAACACTTAAAGTAAGTGAAGATCTGGCAGGCCGATTTTTCAATTCATTTGGCATGCCCATTGACGGCGGCCCGGAAGTGGAAGGTGAAGAACGCGAAATTGGCGGGCCTTCGGTGAACCCTGTTCGCCGCAAGCAACCATCGGAACTTATCGCTACTGGTATTGCAGGCATTGACCTTAATAATACTTTGGTTACCGGTCAGAAAATTCCATTCTTTGCCGATCCCGATCAACCTTTTAACCAGGTTATGGCCATGGTGGCCCTTCGCGCAGAAGCCGACAAAATCATTCTCGGTGGAATGGGTCTCACCAACGATGATTACCTGTATTATAAAAATGTGTTCGACAATGCAGGAGCCCTCGACCGCATTATCAGTTTTGTGAACACAACGGAAGATCCGCCGGTTGAACGCCTGTTGGTTCCTGATATGGCGCTTACTGCTGCTGAATATTTTGCCGTTGATAAAAATGAAAAAGTGCTGGTACTGCTTACCGATATGACCTTGTATGCCGATGCGCTCAGTATTGTTTCGAACCGTATGGATCAGATTCCTTCAAAGGATTCTATGCCTGGATCGCTGTACAGCGACCTTGCTAAATTGTATGAGAAAGCAGTTCAGTTTCCTGATGGTGGTTCCATCACCATCATTGCTGTAACAACGCTTTCGGGTGGGGATATTACCCATGCTATTCCGGATAACACCGGTTATATTACTGAGGGACAATTATTCCTTCGCCGTGATACCGAAATCGGAAAAGTTATTGTTGACCCGTTCCGTAGCTTGTCGCGTTTGAAGCAATTGGTAATTGGCACGAAAACCCGCGAGGACCACCCGCAGGTAATGAATGCAGCAGTTCGCCTTTACGCCGATGCCGCCAATGCCCGCACCAAACTCGAAAACGGCTTCGACCTTACGGATTATGACCAGCGTACACTGGATTTCGCAAAGCAATATTCAGAAAAATTGTTGGCAATTGACGTAAACATTGATACAGAACAGATGCTTGTAACAGCCTGGGAATTATTTGGCAAACATTTCAGCCAGGCAGAGGTTGGATTGAAGAAGGAACTGGTGGATAAATATTGGCCGAAGTAAAGTTCAAGGTTCAAAGTTCAAGGTTCAAAATTCAAAGAGCTACGAATTAACGGAATTAACGAATTAACAAATTGACGAATCGACAAATTAACCAATACCACATCACTACTGCATCACAGCATCACTGTATCACAGTATCACAATAAACAAGAATGGCAATAAAGTTTCAATATAACAAAACCTCGCTACAGGACATGAACAAGCAGCTTCGTGTTCGTGTACGGGCGTTGCCGACATTGAAAAACAAGGAGTCGGCTTTGCGGGTGGAAGTAAAACGTGCCAAAGATGAAGCAAGCAGGCTTGATGAAAAATTGGCTTCGCGTATTGCTGCTTATGATGATATGGCAAGACTGTGGGCGGAATTTGACCCTACACTTATCACAATTAAAGACGTGGACCTGAGCATTAAAAAAATTGCCGGGGTCAGAACGCCGGTGCTTGAACAAATCCATTTCAGCATTCGTGATTTCAGCCTATTCAACAAACCTTTCTGGTTCATGGATGGGATCGCAATATTAAAGGAACTGGCAACCGTGGCCATTGAAAGGGAATTCTTCAATCGCAAGATGGGTCTTTTGGATCACGCCAGGAAAAAGACCACCCAAAAGGTTAACCTTTACGAAAAGGTGCAGATTCCTGGTTATGAAGAAGCGATCCTGAAGATCAAACGATTCCTCGAAGATGAGGAAAACCTCTCAAAATCATCGCAGAAGATCGTTAAAAACCGTCTTACACAATTGGAGGCCGTGGCATGATAGTACCCATGAAAAAATACACGTTCCTGGTTTACCATGCCGATTACCACAAATTCCTTGAGGAATTGAGGGGATTGGGCGTAGTTGACGTGGTTGAACGAACCAAAGACCTGGACGATGCAACCCGCGATCAGCTGCTGGAACAGAAACAGATATCAGATACAATTAAACTTTTGCAGCGCCGTAAGATTGAGCCCCAGGATTCACCTCTGTCTATAGCCGATGGAACAGATATAGTTGAACAGGTTCGGGATCTTATTACCGAGAAAGAGAACCTCGAGCAACAGCTTCTTTCAGTAAACAAGGAAGTTGCGAACCTTGAACCCTGGGGTGATTTTTCTCTTGAGACCTTAAGGAAACTACGTGCAGCCGATTTGAATGTATCTTTTTATATTACTTCATCAAAGAAATATAACCCTGAATGGGAAAAGCAATACAACATTGGTGTTGTAAATGCTGAACCACCAAGCGTATACTTCATTCTTGTCAGGGACACTGATGAACAGATCGAATTGGATGCCGAAGAAATCAAAACCCCTGAACACCCTTTATCCGAAGTGATCAAGCGCAGGGACGATATTCATGCCCGCATCAGTGAGATAGGTGAAAGACTTGATGAATATGCTATCACATCAGTTCCTTTGCTGCAGGATTCGCTGAACAAACTCACAACCAAAACTGACTTCAGGCGTGTATTGACCAATACAAGCCCGGAAGCCGGTGAGAAGGTTATGATGCTCCAGGGCTTCGTACCGGTAAGTGGAGAAACAGTACTTGTTCGCTTTTGTGAAGAAAGAGGTATTCTATACCTTGAAGGAAAACCGGAAGCCAATGATAAAATTCCCGTGTTGCTTAAAAACAATAGGTTTTCCAAACTTTTCGAACCTATAAGCAAACTCTTTTCATTGCCTTCCTATCATGAACTGGACCTGACGCCTTTTTTTGCACCTTTCTTCATGATGTTTTTTGGCTTTTGCCTCGGCGATGCCGGATATGGCTTATTGATCCTGGTAGGCGCCACGCTCTACAAGCCGAAGGCAAATCCTTCATTCAGGCCTTATCTTTCGCTGGCGCAGTTTCTGGGAGTTGCAACCTTTATATTTGGTGTGATTTCCGGAACATTCTTTGGAATCAACCTGATTGATGCAGACATTCCTTTCCTCTCAAACGTTCGTGGATACTTCCTTGACAGCGAAAAAATGTTCTATTTTGCCCTGGTAATCGGGGCTATCCAGATTATTTTCGGTATGTTCGTGAAAGTGTTCAACATCATCAGGCAACATGGTATAGCATACGCAATTTCGACCATTGGCTGGCTGGTGCTGATTTTAGGAATGCTTGGACGTTATGCACTCGTACATTATGAAATTATTGCTGCCAACGAGGTTGTGATGAAATATGCAATCTTTGGCATTAGCGGTGTAATGATCCTTTTATTGAACGATCCCAAGGTAAATGTATTCGTCAGACTGGGTAAAGGAGTTTGGGATATCTACGGCATGGTAACCGGTATTTTCGGCGATCTGTTGTCGTATATCCGTTTGTTTGCCCTCGGCATTTCAAGTGCGATCCTGGGGCTCGTCATTAACAATATTGGCCTTGATATGCTTGGCGTTCCCATAATAGGGCCGGTAATATTCGTGCTGTTCTTAACAATCGGACATGTTGCCAATATCCTCATCAGTTCGTTGGGAGCTTTTGTTCACCCAATGCGTCTGACATTTGTGGAGTTTTACAAGAATGCAGGCTTTAGTGGAGGAGGTAAAGAGTACAAGCCGTTTGCGGAGAAGAAGTAGGAGATTTAAGATTTAAGATTCAAGATTCAAGAGACAAGTGACAAGAGATGAGGGACGAAGGGACGAGGGACGAGGGGTGAAAGTGAGAAGGTGAGAAGGTGAGAAACGGAGAAGGGACAAAGAGACTAAGAGATAAGCAACCAGCAACAAAGTATTTCAACCGAATGACAATTGTATGACCCAAATCAAGCAACAAGAAACAAAGCAGCTACTGTATGACAACCGTATGACAATTGTATGACCCAAATCGAGTAACCAGTAACCAGCAACAAGCAACAAGCAACAAGAACAACTGTATGACAACCGAATGACAATTGTATGACCAAAATCGAGCAACAAGTAACTAGCAACTAAAATTTTTCAACAAGCACATAATCAATTAATCAGATAATTTTCACACAACCTTAAATTCAAAATTATGACAACAGCAATTATCCTGGCCTATGTAGGCATCGCGTTGATGATCGGTCTTGCCGGAATTGGCAGCGCCATCGGCGTTTCAATTGGTGGAAATGCCACCATCGGTGCATTAAAAAAGAATGATGAAGCATTTGGTTCATACATGCTTTTGAGCGCTTTGCCCGGAACCCAGGGCCTTTATGGATTTGGTGGGTTCTTCATCATCAATGCCAAACTCACAGCCCCCGGTTTTATTGAAGCCATGACCATTGGCCAGGGAGTCGCAATTTTTGCTGCCGGTTTAGCACTTGGTATCGTTGGTTTGATGTCCGCTATCAGGCAGGGACAGGTTTGCGCCAATGGTATTGCCGGAATAGGTTCAGGCTATGACGTGTTTGGTAAAACAATGGTTTTGGCTGTATTTCCTGAGCTTTACGCCATTATTGCTTTTGCTGCAACCTTCCTTATCAGCGCTGGCCTGTAAGAACCTAAGGTTCTCTATTCCAGAGTAAGGCAATTAAGGGAAGAGTTGGCAAAAAGGCAGTTGGCAACTGGCAAAGACTGTCTTTACTGTATTACTGTCTCACTGCATTACTGCATCACAAAAATACTGCACCGGGAATAAATCTTCCGGTGCGGTTTTTTTGTGCGTTAAAATGAAGGCAATTTCTGAGAATTTACGCTGAATTTCTGCTGGCATTGATATTGCCATAAAGCGAGCGCGTTACCATTTTCTCAAATACTTCTTTCTGGTTCGAACCGCTTTCCAACTTTTGCAAGGCATATTGCTGGATAACAAGCAAAGGAAGCACTATCTTTTCGCGGATTTCAATGGATCGCTTTGTAACCGGTTCTTCTTCCATCAGGCTGGAATAGCCGGAAATCAGCAACACCATTTCTTTTGAGAGCTTGTATTCTTCATGCAGAATATTCCAGAATTCAGCATAATCAGGGTCTTTGGCAATATAGCGGGTCAAATTGAAATTTGATTTTGAAAGAACCATCATACTGTTCAGGATCAAAATTTTGAAATACGGGAATTCATTGAAAAGTTGTTTCAGTTCCTCAAGCTTGCCATTATCATTTAACTTTTTCAGCGCTGAACCGATGCCAAAATAGCCGGGTACATTTTGTTTTAACTGGCTCCACGAACCTACAAAAGAAATGGCCCTCAAATCGGATAAAGTAAGCTTTTTATCGTCGCCGCGTTTTGCTGGCCGGCTTCCAATGTTGGCATTGCTGTAAAAGCGCAGGGTGCTTTTGTTTTCGAGGTAGGGAATGAACATCGGATGGTTTTTTAAAGCCAGGTATTTCTGATGGCTCAGTTCCGAAAGCTCTTCCATGGTTTCCCTGGATTTTTCTGAAATAGTGTTGGATTGGCCAAAAATGTGCTGCGACAAGGAAGCCGTGATAAGTTGTTCTGCATTGTATTTAAAATGATCGCTGGTACCAAAACGGCTCGAAATGGTTTGACCCTGTATGGTAAGCTGAATCTCATGATTGGCGATGTGCTGGCTTTGGGCAGCATAGAACTGATGCGTTTTTCCACCTCCCCGTGCCGGTGGACCGCCGCGACCGTCAAAAAAGATAGCTTTGATGCCATATTCCTCACAAACAGCGGTGAGTTCTTCTTTGGTTTTAAAGATAGACCAGTTGGCCTTCAGATATCCCCCGTCTTTGGTGCCGTCGCTGAAGCCAAGCATGATGGTTTGTTTATTGTTGCGGCTTTGAAGATGTTCCCTGTACGCCGGAATATCAAAAAGTGCCTGCATAATAGATCTGGCGTTTTTCATGCCTTCCATGGATTCAAACAACGGAATTATATCCATTGTTACCGGATCATTTTTCCAGGAACACCATCGCAGCAAACCGTAAACAAAGAGTACTGAAAGGATATCTTCTGAGTTGCTGATAACGTAGCGGTTGCAGCCTTGCTCCCCGTTTTTGCGTTGTATCATCCTAATTTGTCCTGCAGTTTCAATTGTGTCGCTGACAAGTTCATGTTCAAATTCAGCTGGAGAAAGTTCGAAGTTTTTGTTGAGCAGAATATCAACCAATGCATTCTGATCCAGTTCATCAAGGTTTTCATTAATCAGTTTTTCTTTTTTCAGGATCGCCTCAATGCTTTGTTTGTGAACCTCATGGTTCTGCCTGATGTCCAATGCCGCGAAATGTGTTCTGAAGATATGCACCTTGGTTATAAGCTGATCAAGAAGATCCAGATAAAGCCCGTTATATTGATCCGAAACAATTTTCCTGATTTCTTCAAGCGGGCTGATGAGATCGCTGAACGAAATCGTCTTTTCATGATCAAACATTGCAGGATATATTTCAGATTGGAGTTTAGAAATCTTATCTTCAACATTTCTGAATGAGAGTTTCCGTGTGAGTTCTTCAATGTCGCGGTGATAACACTGCATCAATGTCATACGCAATTCATCGGCAACCTGCATAGTTACCGGCGCCGTTACATAAGGGTTACCGTCGCGGTCGCCACCCGGCCAGAAACCAAGTTTAACAATATTGTAATTACTGAACCCGACCGGCTGCATCTGCTCTTTCAGCTGACTGTAAAGTTCTTCAACAGCATCGTAGTAAATATTGCGAAGGTAATAGATGATGTTTTTTGCTTCATCCAGTGGAGTTGGCTGCTTCTTGTTGCTTAAAGGGGTCATGCCAAGCTGCTGAAGGTTTATATCAATTTTATTGATGTCGTTTTCATTGATGTGGCTTCTGAGTCGTTGAATAATTTCAAGCACTGCGGGGGGATAAAACTGGGTAGGGTGGGCGGTAAAAACGATGCGGGCGCTGAAGTCAGCTAGTTTTGATGCTATGTCACCACGCATTCTTTTGGTTCGCAATAAATTGATAAAATCATCCAATGCGAGCTGATTTCCGTCATTTTGCACCCTGCTGAATGCTGCATCTTCCACGCTGTCGAACAAAACAATTTGTCGCTCAACGTACTGTATAACATTGAACATGAAATTGTTCTTTTCCTTTTCAGTAAGCATCCCGGTATGCTTTCCAAAAAATGTGTCCAGGATTTCTTTTGGGTCAAGACCGGTTTCAAGTCCTTGCCGGCAGTGTTCCGTCAGCAATGGCAGCAACATACCCGTTTTGCTTATAATCGGAAAAGGCAGGCTTAGGAAAAGGCTGTTAAAAAGGTTAAACCTGTTGATAACCAGCTTTTCGAATGTGTCACTTTGCTTGTGCTTGTTCATGTAACTTAAACATTCCAGGGCGATGTTAGTTTTGGGAACTCTTTCGAAATGTGATACTGTGAAACTGTGATGCGGTGATATTGTGACGCAGTGATGCAGTTATACAGTGATGCAGGAGTTGGTTGTTAATTAGTCAAATAGTTAATTTGTTAATTCGTAGTTTTTGGATTTTTGAATTTGGAATTTTGAGTTCACTCTGAAAAGTCACAAATTGCTGATTTTTATCGTTTTTGACCCCTGACCCCTAAAGGGGAAACGCTAAAAATCAGCACTTTGTGGAAGTCCCCTTTAGGGGATTTAGGGGCAGATA
>JACZJK010000062.1 GCA_014860575.1 Bacteroidales bacterium | reverse complement strand
GAGCTAGGGCGAGGGGCAGGAAGTTCCAATGTAGTTGCGCCAGTTTTTTTTAACTTAAGTGGCAGGTGATGGATTAATGGAGTAATGGAGTGATGGAGTGATGTTGTAATGGATCAGGATCACTAATGAGAAATGAAAAAGTGGCGGATGAAATATATTTGAATCCGGGCGTTATTTAAATTGCCTTACTTTTGCGGCGAATTTGTAGATAGGTTCAACTTGACGGCTCAATGAAACGATTTCACAAAATATTACGCTACCTCGTTCCGTATTGGGCAAGTGTGGCTCGTAATATTTTATTCAATTTTATATCGGTACTATTCTCTCTGTTCAGCCTTGCGATGGTCATCCCTTTCCTCGGGATACTTTTTGGAACTCAGCCCAGGGTTGATGAGATGCTGCCATTTAGCCTGGAGTACATTCGTAGCGAAGGCATCGGGGTTTTCGAAATTCTTAAAAACAACTTTTACTTTTATATCAGTCAGCTTATTGACAACCAGGGTGAAATTTATGCACTGGTTTTTGTCAGCGGACTGGTGATCATCATGTCGTTGCTTAAGACCGGTTTCAAATACCTGGCCATGTACAACCTGGCTACCATCCGCAATGGAGTCGTAAAAGATATGCGTAATGCGCTTTATAACAAATCGGTTGATCTGCCGCTTTCATACTATTCAAACGAACGTAAAGGAGATATCATCAGCCGCATGACCAACGATGTGCATATTGTTGAGTGGAGCATCATTAGTTCATTGGAAATGCTTTTCAGCGACCCGATTATGATCATTGTTTACCTCATCGGATTGCTTGTGATCAGTCCGCATCTTACACTTTTCGTTCTGATCCTTCTTCCGATCAGCGCGCTGATTATTGGCGGTCTGGGTAGAACACTCAAAACCACTGCACTTAAGGGTCAGAAAAAAATGGGTATCATACTTTCCATTATGGATGAAACGCTTGGCGGCTTGAGGGTTATTAAGGCGTTCAACAGTGAAGACAGGGTGAAGAAGCGGTTTTTCAGCGTGAATAATTTTTATACGCGGATCATGATAAAAATGTACCGGAGACAGTACATGGGAACGCCGCTGAGTGAATTTCTGGGAACTGTTGTTGTGGTATTTATCATGTGGTACGGGGGTTCGCTGGTTCTTGGCTCAGACTCCTCGCTGTCTCCGGCTAATTTTATTGGCTACCTCGCTATTTTTTCGCAAATCATCAACCCGGCTAAATCCTTTTCAACTGCCTGGTACAATGTGCAAAAGGGCCTTGCATCAGCAGAAAGGATCGAAGAAGTACTGAAAGCTGAAAATCCAATTGTTGAAAAGCAGGATGCGAGCACAGTTGAGGATTTCAAGGATGGTATCGAATACCGGAAAGTTGGGTTCAAATATGAGAATGACTGGGTTTTAAAAGATATTGATCTGCAAATTAAAAAGGGTCAGATGGTGGCCCTGGTAGGACAATCAGGCGCCGGTAAGTCCACCCTCGTTGATCTGCTTCCCCGTTTCTACGATGCTGTTGAAGGCGAAATCCTGCTTGATGGCGTTCCCATAAAGGATTGTAAAATCAAAGACCTCAGGAATTTGATGGGGATTGTAAACCAGGAAGCTATACTTTTCAACGACACCTTTTCCAACAACATTGCCTTTGGTTCGGATGGCGTGAGCGAAGATGAAATCATACAGGCGGCAAAAGTTGCCAACGCCCACGATTTTATTATCAATACAAAAAACGGGTATTTCACGAATATCGGAGACCGTGGCGGTAAACTTTCAGGAGGGCAGCGGCAAAGAATCAGCATTGCAAGGGCAGTGTTAAAAAATCCACCGATTCTGATCCTTGACGAGGCTACTTCTGCACTTGATACTGAATCAGAACGCCTGGTTCAGGATGCCATTACCAATCTGATGAAAAACCGTACTTCTATTGTGATCGCACACCGCTTATCAACAGTTGTAAATGCCGACCTGATCTGTGTGATGCATGAAGGGAAGATTGTGGAAAAAGGAACGCACAAAGATTTAATGAACCAAAATGGAATTTATACGCGTTTGCATAGCATGCAGATGTTCTCATGAGATTCCAGATTCAAAATTCAAGATTCAAAATTCAACACCACATACTATGCAGAATATTTCGTAACTCATTAATCTTGAATCTTGAATATGAAATTTTGAATTAAAAAGAAATGAAGATCAGCGGTTTTAGTATGGCCAAAAATGCTGATTCACTGTATTACCCGGTGAAGGAGGCTGTGCAATCTATTTTACCAATCGTTGATGAGTTTGTGATTGCCATCGGCGATTGCAGCGACGGCGACAAAACCCGTGAGCTGGTTGAAAGTATTGGCGATCCAAAAGTAAAGATCATTGACACAATTTGGAACCTCGAGAAATATCCCCGCGGCATGGAACATGCCCACCAAACCGATATCGCCAAAGAACATTGCAGCGGCGACTGGCTTTTCTACCTCCAGGCCGATGAAGTGATCCATGAAAACGACTTACTTAAAATAAAAGCAGCCTGCGAGAAATTTCTGGACGATAAAGAAGTGGAAGGTTTCCTCTTTAAGTACCGTCATTTCTGGGGCGATTACGATCACTACCATCGTGCGCATGGCTGGTATCCTTATGAAATCAGGATTGTACGAAATCTCCCTGTAATTCATTCATGGGAATCCGCGCAATCTTTCCGGCATATTCCTGATTTTGATGGTGTAAATTACCGGAGGCAGGAAAATACCTTCAAGCTGAAGGTTGTTGAACTCGATGCATGGATATATCATTACGGCTGGGTTCGCCCGCCGGAACTGATGCGAAAAAAGAACAAGGCATTTCAGACTATACACAAAGGCAAGTCGAGGGTGGATGAAATGGAAAAGCAACGCTATTTCGAGTTTGACTACGGGCCGCTGAACCTCTTGCAACAATTCAAGGGAACACACCCTGAGGTAATGCGCGAATGGATCGAAAAATTTGACTGGAAAAACGAATTGCAATACTCAGGCAAGCCCAATACCAATCGTAAACCGAATAAGCACGAAACGCTGAAGAACCGGTTTTTCAGCTTCTTCAAATACAACATACTTCACATGCCAGGGCTTGGTAATTTCAATAATTTTATCCGGCTAAAAAGGTAGAACAAAAGAATAAACATTGAATGCACTCAGAAAAGTTAATACGCCCCTAAATCCCCTAAAGGGGACTTCCACAAATTACAGATTTTTAGTGTTTCCCCTTTAGGGGTCAGGGGCTAAAACGATAAAAATCAGCAATTTGTTACTTTCAGAGCAGTCTTAGCTTTATAACTTCGCACTCATCTTCAACAAATAAGAACCATTGGCCATGATATTCATCAATAAATATGATAGAAAGCGGGTAAGCATCCTGAAATGGATTTTCAAGGATATATACTTTGTTTTGTATTTTGTCTATTCATACATTGTGAACAGGGGAAAGGTGAGGACAGTTCTGTTTTATCCTGATTACCCCAGCAAGCGTGCGGTATTGTACAAAGTCTTCCGGAATGCACACTTTAATATTACCAACAATCCACGTTTCAGGCACGAGATGGGTATTTTCTGGACCGAACATACTACAAGGACGAATGATGCACTTTCTCAGCAACTGAATGAAAATCAACACCTCATTAATTTAAATTTCACTGATTCCTCAAAGATTGCAGTTGATAAAGCCTTCAGCGCCGTTTTCAAGCGTTCAACTTTTATTGATCCTTTGAATCACCAGGGAATTGGCGTAAAAAAAAGTGATATAAATGCTGCACATGATGGCACTATAATTAATTGCCCGATACAAAAAGTTGAACCTGGCTCGGTATATCAGATCCTGATTGATAATGTGGTGGATACCGATTTTGTTGAGGATATCAGGATTCCGGTTGTGAAGAATAAAATCCCATTGGTCTATCTTAAGTACAAACACCTTGAAAAGCGTTTTGGAACTTTTAAGCAGTCTTTAGCGCGTATTAAACAGCACAAGGTAATTGAAAACCCTTTGGAAGTGTTGAGCCAGGATGAACTAAATAAGATACTGGAGTTTTGCGGGTTGCTCAATATTGATTATGGTGAGCTGGATGTGTTAAGGGATCGAAAAAGCGGCGAAATCTATATTATTGATGCCAACAATACACCACATGGGCCAACCGGTTTTTCTTTGCGCGACAAAAGAAAAGCGCTAAGCTTGTTGCAGGACGAAATTTTAAGACCTGCCTATTAGCATTCAAAAACTTGCTCTTGTCCGTCATACCGTCCGAAGCGGTCGGACGGTGAATCCTTGACAAGGAAGGCTGGCACTTTTACTTCGCTATTCAATTGTTCTATTGTTCAACTGTTCAGTCACAAAGGCTGCCATCCCTTCCCGTTGGTCAGGGTTTGCATACTTTGCCCCATGCCCCGCGCCCTCATTTCCCGAATAGATTAACGCACATTTCAGCTATCGGAACATTTCTTGTATTTTTGCAACGTTTAACCACTTATAACAATGGAAAAAGAAACCACAGATTTGAGCAAAATCATGTCAATTTCAGGAAAACCGGGATTGTACAGATTGGTAGCACAAGCCAAAACAGGTGTGATCGTTGAATCGTTGATTGATGGAAAGCGTTTCCAGGCTTTCACGCACGACAAGGTAAGCTCACTTGAAGAAATCAGCGTGTTTACTGATACTGACGACAAACCTTTAAGGGAAATCCTTACAACCATCAGAGAAAAAACCGAAGGTGGCAAAGCGCCCGATGCAAAAGCCGACAATCAGAAACTGAAAGAGTTTTTCGAAACTATTATGCCCAATTACGACCGCGATAAGGTGTATGTTTCGCACATGAAGAAAATTTATGCATGGTATAATCTTTTGCATGAAAAAGAAATGCTCGATTTCACAGAAAAGCCTGAAGAGCCGATAGAAAGCACTGAAGAAGAAGTAAAAGCTGATGAAAGCAGCACCGTACCTGAAAAAGATCCGGATAGTGAATAAAGCATAGAGTCCGTCAAACGGCGGGCTTTTTTTTATGGGTGCATATGATGAAAAAATTCATTCACGATTTTACGGTCATCCGAAACCAGCAGCTTAGCGGTAATCATATGATCTTTGATTTGCTCTGCCCTGAGCCGCTTCCGGTTATTGAACCTGGACAATTCGCCGAAGTGCTGGTTCCAAACACAAGCGATGTTTATTTGCGTAGACCATTTTCAATCCATGATGTGGATGTGCATAGCAACAGCATCAGTCTTTTTATTAAGATCGTAGGTACGGGCACAAAAGCGTTAACAACCCTGAGAGAAGGCGAAAAACTTAACCTCGTTTATCCGCTTGGTCAGGGTTTCCATTTTCCTGAACACGAAAAAGTACTGCTGGTTGGTGGTGGCTGCGGTGTTGCCCCCTTGCTTTTCCTTGCCCATCGCTTGTTTGATAGCGGATACCATGCGGATATTATCATTGGAACCCGCACCGCTGATGAAGTTCATGAAACAGAAAAATATGAGCAGTATGGCAATTTGCACCTGATCACCGAAGATGGATCAACAGGAGAAAAGGGATTGGTGACGCATCATAGCATTTTTAAAAAGGAATTGCCATATAAAACTGTTTTTGCTTGCGGTCCGGAAGGTATGCTCAAAGCTGTGAACAATATTTTAAAGGATCGCGATACCGAAGTTTTTGTTTCACTTGAGAACACTATGGCATGTGGAATAGGTGCTTGCCTGTGCTGTGTGGTTCAAACAACTGCCGGCCATCGCTGTGTTTGTACTGACGGACCGGTATTTAATACAAAAGAACTAGCGGGATGGTAAAACTATTTGCGATGTTGGATTGACGATTGAACCTCGAACCAACAATAGAACAATAGAACAACAGAATATTTGAATTATGAACCCCGATCCCCGAATCTTGAATTTTGAATCTTGAACCCTGAAACGCCTAACGCCAAACACTACCCCTCGAACTTTGAACCACGAACCTTGAACCAATGACAGACCTCAGCATCAAAATACACAACCTCGAACTTCGCAACCCGGTGATGACGGCTTCCGGAACCTTCGGTTATGGCTGGGAGTATGAAGATTTTGTTGATTTTAATCGCATGGGCGGCATTATTGTGAAAGCCACCACGGGTTCGAACCGCGAAGGTAACCGCTATCCACGTCTCGCTGAAACGCACAAAGGCATGCTCAATGCTATTGGTCTTCAAAACAAGGGCGTTGATTATTTTGTGAACGAGATTTATCCCAGAATAAAGGACTATCCCACCAACATGATCGTGAATGTTTCGGGTTCAACCATCGAGGAATATGAAGCCGTTGCAGAAAAAATTAATGAGTTGGAAAATATTCCTGCCATTGAACTGAATATTTCATGCCCAAATGTAAAGGAAGGCGGAATGGCTTTTGGAACCAGTTGTGCATCGGCACAGTCTGTAACCAAAGCGGTTCGCAGACTTTATAAGAAAACGCTGATTGTGAAATTATCGCCCAATGTGACTAACATTGCTGAGATCGCAAAGGCGGTGGAAGACGAGGGCGCAGATTGCCTTTCGTTGATCAACACCTTACTGGGCATGGCCATTGATGCCGAAAAACGAACTCCCATACTCAGTACAGTTACGGGCGGCTTATCAGGCCCGGCTGTGAAACCCATTGCGTTGCGAATGGTTTGGCAAGTCCATCGGGCTGTAACAATTCCATTGATCGGAATTGGAGGGATCTCTTCTGCTACCGATGCCATTGAGTTTATGCTGGCCGGTGCTTCAGCCATTCAGGTCGGTACCGCCAATTTTATTGATCCTTCAGTTACAATGAAAATTGTGGATGGCATTGAAGAATATCTTGTCCGCCACCGGATAAGCGCTGTTAAAGATTTGATTGGAGGGTTAAGGGTAGTTTAACAAAGCTCAAAGATTCGAACTTTTAAGTGTCTTTAGTTTATTGTATCATAAGTATATTTGATTCTGGCACCGTAAAATTTTATGTTTGGGCCATCAGTAAGAAATGCAAACAATAGATATATATAATTTGCATTATCAATGATTGGAGTATCTATTGTTGTGTCTGTAATAGAGGTTCTTACAGAGCTTTGCCAATTCGTAACATGAAATGACAGTGTATTCCAGTTGCCATCTGTAAGTTTTGTCCTATCAAGACGCAAAACCCCTGCATCTGTTGAGTTATCCTGCCAATAGGTAATTACTTCAACAACTATAACATTGTCTGGTAAATTAACAGGAGCAAAGAACATAACAGTAGGTAATAACAGTTCATTTTCCCATAGCTCATCTCCTATGTTAGTATAATCATAAGGGCCGCTAGCAACAAAGGCTGCTGGGGGAATAGATAAATAGCCGGTTTTTGTTTCTGTTTTTATCTCTCCGCTTACATAGGCATTCCCATTGACATTCAACTTGTAGGTGCCAGCTGAGGTTGTATTAATGGCCACCCCGCCGGCAGGTTGCAGCAGAAGGTCGCCGACATCGGTAAAAATGCGTCCGCTGGTTCCATTATGGGTCAATCCTAAATACTTTCCCCAGCTACTTGTAGCTTTTCCAAAAATTGCCACCGTAGCATCATAAATCCTGTTATTTCCATAGTTTGAATAAAACCCGAACTGTTCATCCGAGCCGTCATCGCCACTGATATAATGAATATTATTGTTCGTAAACTGAATACCGGGTCTGTCGGGTCCTGCATTCGGGTCGTGAATAATAAGGTTGGGACCTGCATTGGCTGCAACAGAAAGTATCCCTTTTGGAATCGTTACATTTCCGTCGTTGGTAATTGTCATGACCGTATTTGCCAGAACGGGATTGTTTGCATTGGCTTCACTGTTCTGAAGGAAATGAAATGAACCCCGGTTCCATGTGCTTGTGTATTCATAAACCAAGCCGCCTTTGCCCCTATCGGTTGTACCTGATCCGCCCGTTGAAAACAAAATACCAACGGCAGCTTCATTTACTATGGTATGCTTATTTTCTATTTTCAGAGGGTAAGCCAAACCAGTTTGCAAATCACTTATATACAATTTGTGGGTGGGTGAGATTTCTCCAATGCCCATATTCCCTCCGACGTATGCTTTACCTTCAAAATATCCTGCATAACCTGATCCGAGTGTCCAGCCATAGATGGCAAATCCAGATGTGGTTAAACCGCGCACTCCATACCCATCCACACTTCTGCCATAAACTCCCTCAGACGGTGATCCGATATAGCCAAGATTATCACTTTCGGAATGATTGCCATAAACGGCAATACCGTTTGTTGTCTGTCCTTTTATTCCATATCCGCTTGCACTGTATCCGTAAACTCCTTCTGATAAAGCTCCAATCCAACCATAATCTCCAGAGAATGTATTAAGACCATATATGGCATATCCGTTTTGGGAAATTCCACGCAATCCCCACCCATTCAGGCTATAACCAAAGCCGCCCTCGTTGGAAGCTCCAAGGTATCCATAACTTCCGGAAATAGAATGCTCACCGAAAACACCATTATTATTTGTAGCAAGTTTTGCAGAGAAAACAGGGGTTTCAATATGCAGTTTTGCTGATGGGTTACTAATACCAATACCGACATTACCATCGTTGTAAAACAGGTCACCATTGAGGTTTTTCTGCCATTTGGAAGTATCACCTGTGGTTGCCGAGTAAAAAGCGTAAGGTACAGAAAGGATCTGGCTGGTACCGCTAATAGTGTAATTCGTCCCTCCGGCAGGATCGGCTTCGGTTTTGATAAAGTAAGGCCCGATAGCCCAGTCAATCTCCGTAAAGACTCCGGAAACAATATTCCCCTGCCCGATGACAAAGCTTACCAGGCCATTGAGATTACTTACCGGAAGGTGGGTTTCGGAATACACCACTGTACCTTCCGGTGTTCCCTGAATAATGCTAACCTGTATGCCATTTGTGGTATTGGTTACCAGTTCGTTTGATGCGTTACGTATAACGGCCTGGTAGCTGATGCCCTCTGGCGCCTGGGCGTGAATGCCTGATAATATAATTCCATAGATTAATAATAAAACAGACTTTTTCATGATGTTGATCTTTTGCTGGTGTGTTCAATAATATTTTTGACCTAACTTATTGTTTTATAATCTTCTCCGTAACTGATTCATGACTATTGATAACACGAACCAGATAAATGCCGGGTTGAGAACCGGCAAGGCTAAGCTTGTAAAAATTGTTTGCCGAGTATTCACAGCCTTATTGTTTCGTTTCGTGAAAGTTGAAAATTGAGCCTGCTCCGAAAAGTCATTTTACCCCTAAATTACTCACTTCGTTCGTGAGATCGCTTCGCAAAGTTCCCTAAAGGGGACTTCCGCAAACTGCAGATTTTTAACTGTTCCCAAATAGGGTTCAGGGGCTATAAAAGATAAAAATCAGCAGTTTGTGCCTTTTCGAAGTGTACTCAAAATTTCAACTACGATTGACGAAGCTCATGGGTAATCTAGTAATTCAAGTGTGAACTCTCATTCCCGGAAGCAAGAGGTAAATTTACGCTGTAAATGAATTCTTTAATTAGCGTGTTAGCTATACAATGGTTGAGTGTTTTGTTTATTATCAATGCAGCAGTTCCGAAAGTTCAACCTTCAATTTTTTCTCTGCGATTACAATGTTAGGTTTTAGAAAAATTTTCTGCAATTGAGGTTAAAGGTTAAGTAATTAAACTGTAGTAGTCTTTTCCATAGGCTTCTGTTTAAATGATTAATAATATCATGTTTATGATGCTTTATTGATAAGCTTAAATCAAACAGAAATTAAAGCCTCTTTGAAATAACAAGGATAGTCAAATTATGTAAATATAGTTTTGGGGCGTATATGGCCCAAATATAGTTGATAAGGGTTCGTTTTGCAAATTTTGAAGCAAAAAAGTTTTCCTTACGGGTTAAAGAGTGCCAAGAGTAGCGATAGTATCGCTAAAACAACCTCACGGCCTTCTGTATCGCTCATTCTCCTGATTCAAAGCAAACACTATTTCTTTCAGGTCGCTGTTTTCGTCGGAAAGAATTTTTATTTCTTTCACCAACTGTTCAATCCGCGATTCCAGCAGTAAATTATGATTTTGCAGGTCCTCAAATTGTTGTTTTAGCTCGAGCTGCTTTGCAAGGTTAATAGTGATCTTTCTCGAGATAGTCCGATATATGTTTTTGCCGGGTTCCATACAATCAGGTGTTTGGAGGTTAGTTGGTTTGCGGAACTATAATTTTAAGGCGCTGGTTGATAATAATATTGTTTGGGTTCTTAATGTTGTTATCCTGCATGATCTTACGGTATTCTTCGCTGTTGCCATAGTATTTAAGCGCAATTCGTTTTAATGATTCGCCTCGCTTTACCACATGAATAATTTCTTTGAAAGCTGGTGGTGCCGGAACAACTTGTTCTTTCTCTTTTTCTACTCTTTCGGCCAACTCAGTGGTAAGTTTTTCCACCTGACTTCGCAGGTCGTTGATGCTGCTCATCAGCAACTGCTTTTCGTTGTCCAAACGCCGGATTTCAATTTCCTGGTTCAAAATGGTTTGGTTCAGAAGTACCTGCTCGCCGGCATTGCGGTCAGCATAGAAAAAATAATAAGTGGCTGAACCAATGAATGTAAGCAACAACAACATGAACAGTAACCAGTTTATTCTTTTAAGATCAGCTGTCTTTTTTTCTGCACTCTCGAGAAGGATGAAAATTTCGAGGTCAGTGGCGCACACAGGGCATTTGTGTTTGTCGGCAGTGCTGGTTATCGTTTTACATACCGGGCATTCCATAGCAGAACGGATAAAGATTTATAGTATGTAGAGGCTGGGTAATAGTTAAAATTCAATCCCTTGAATTCGAGCAAAGATACAATTTGAAAGTAAACGGGACGCAATGTGCAACACTTTAGAAAACCTTAATGTTCTGGTAATGTAAGTGTATTATTTCGGTGGTTTCAGTGATTGAGTCTACTCCGAAAAGTCACCAAAATCTGATTTTTAGCCGTTTTTTGCCCCTGACCCTAAAGGGAAACGGCTAAAAATCAGAAGTTGGTGAAAGTCTCCTTTAGGGAACTTAGCGAAGCGATCTCACGAACGAAGTGAGTAATTTATGAGTTAGATCAATCTTCGGAGTGGACTTGGTTTATTCCTGAACCCTGAACCAAGTTCTATTTTGCTTATGTTTGCATCCACCTTAATTGCGCTTAGTTTTATGAATATTTTACTCCTCGGATCAGGCGGCAGGGAAAGCGCCCTAGCCTGGAAACTCGCTCAAAGTAAAAAGCTTACCAAGTTATGGATCGCACCGGGAAATGCCGGAACCAGCCTTTACGGAACAAACCTCGCACTGGCTGAAACTGATTTTAACGGCATTAAGCTACATGTGCTTGAAACCGATATTGACATGATTGTGGTTGGGCCAGAAGCTCCTCTTGCCGAAGGAATTGTTGATTTTTTCAGGGATGATGGCTTGCTGGGGCATGTGAAAATTATCGGGCCATCGCAATATGGGGCAAGGCTTGAATCGAGCAAGGATTTTGCCAAGGAGTTTATGAACCGTCATGCGATCCCAACAGCAAGGCATCAAACCTTTACGAAAGAGACGCTTGATGATGGCTATCGCTTCCTCGAAACTCTCATGCCGCCTTTTGTGCTCAAAGCCGATGGACTGGCTGCAGGCAAAGGAGTTGTTATTTGTCAGAATCTGAGTGAAGCCAGAGAATGGCTTTATGAGATGCTGGCAGGAAGGAAATTTGGCAAAGCTTCTGAAAGTGTTGTTGTAGAGGAATTTCTGCAGGGAATAGAGTTATCAGTATTTGTGCTAACTGATGGGAAACACTATGTGAACCTACCCAATGCCAAGGACTATAAGCGCATTGGCGAAGGCGATACTGGTCCGAACACAGGCGGCATGGGTTCGGTGTCACCGGTTCCGTTTGCCAACAAGGAATTTATGCTCAAAGTGGAAGAGCAAATTATCAAACCCACTGTGCTTGGGATTCAGAACGAAAAGATTGATTATTGCGGCTTTATATTTTTCGGGCTGATGAATTGTGCTGGCGATCCTTATGTGATTGAATACAACGTCAGGCTTGGTGATCCGGAATCCGAAGCCATTATTCCCAGAATCAATAACGATCTGGTTGAGGTTTTTGAAAAAACTGCACAGGGCAGGCTGGATGAGGTAACAATTGAAACCTCTGGCCAATACGCGGTAGCTGTAATGCTTGTTTCAGGTGGCTATCCAGGCGAATATGAAAAGGGTAAAGTCGTAAAAGGAATTGACAATGTGAAGGATGGCGTGGTTTTTCATGCCGGAACCAAAACCAATGATAGCGCTGAAATAATTACCAATGGTGGCCGCGTACTGGCAGTCACGGCAATGGCGGACTCACTGGAACTTGCCTTGAAACGCACTTATGCCTCAGCGGCTCTGATTAAGTTTGATGGCATGAATTATCGCCGCGATATAGGAATAGATTTATTGGAATATCAGGATAAACCAAGTAAATAAAACGCTGAGGAAAATGTTGATCAGGATTTTCAGATCGGGTTATATAATCAAGATTTTCATGTTTTTGATTATCTCCCTGCTTTTGTGGATTCCGGCATTTCTGAACCCGCCTCCAATTGTAACTGAAAGCACCTTTGGGATCGGATATGATGTGATCATGAGTAAGCTTTTCCTTTCGGCGAGGCTGACCACATTCATTGCATTTGCACTTTTGTTGATTCAGGCAATGGTTTTTAACGCATTATTAGTCAATAACCCATTCTTCTCAAAATCAGTCTTCCTGCCGGCGCTTGTTTATGTGATTCTTATGAGCCATCACCCTGCACAACTCACCCTGCACCCGGCCCTGATTGCCAATTTCTTCCTCATTTTTTCGCTGAAGAACCTCTATAATACTTATGATAAAAAAGAAGCCCTGAGGGAAGCCTTTAACACCAGTTTCTGGGTTTCCCTGGCTTCGTTGTTTTATCTTCCGGCCATCTTTATGATGCTGCTGGTTTGGTGGGCATTCCTTATCTTTCGTATTAATTCATGGAGGGAATGGGTGATTTCGGTAATTGGTGCAACTACACCGTATTTATTGTTGCTGACAGGATGCTATCTTACTGATCATATTGATTTCCTCACAACTTTTTATCCGGATAACATATCGTGGATCTGGGCTGATTTGAGCATAACACAACATGATTATGTTTTCTGGCCTGCTTACATTCTCCTTATACTGGTGGCTTTTTACAAGTTCAGCGTCGAACGCAACGATAAGATTATCAGTGTTCGCAAAGGTTTTGCAGTAATAAATGCTGCTTTGGTTTTAAGCGCTTTGACATTGCTCATTTCAGGGTCTGACCCGCATCAACATGCTTATTTGTTATTTCCTGCATCAGCCGCAATAATTGCCTATTATTTTATTGAAACCAAAAAACGCATTATAGCGGAGATTTTGTTTCTTTTGTTGCTAATTGCAATTGGTGTTGCGAAATTTATCTGATACCATGAGAACCCAACATTGCCTGCTAAATTCCTTTACTGGCACACTGCTTGAAGCCGGTTGCGACGAAGCTGGCCGGGGTTGTCTTGCAGGGCCTGTTTTTGCTGCGGCAGTCATCCTTCCCGAAGGGTTCAGCAGCCCTGATCTAAACGATTCGAAACTGCTCACCGCCCCGCAACGTCAGAAGCTTCGTAAAGAAATTGAAGAGAAGGCAATAGCATGGTCTGTAGCCAGTGTGGATCATAACACCATTGACCGGATTAATATTCTGCAGGCGTCGTTCAAAGCCATGCATGAGGCTGTCAGAAACCTGAGTATAACACCACAGTTACTGCTGATTGATGGCAACAGGTTTAATCCCTTTCCGGGTATTCCACATGAATGTTTTGTGAAAGGTGATGGAAGGTTCTTATCAATAGCGGCTGCATCGGTGCTGGCAAAAACACACCGGGATGAGTTCATGACCAGGATTTATGAGGTGTTTCCGCAATATGGCTGGGATCGCAACAAAGGCTATCCTACAGAAACTCATATCAGAGCCCTGCAAATTTACGGGCCATCGCCCTGGCACAGACTCACTTTTCAGGTTAAGCGTCAGATAAGGATTACATTTTAATTCGTCGGAACCATTTGTTTTTATTCTAAATTCGCAAGCAGTTACAGCAATTGTATAATTGAACTTCAAGTTAAATAACTACCCATTCCCATCATTATGAAAAAATATAAAAAGAACAGCAACATCAGGGTGATTGTCATGCTGGCCTTACTTATTTCTTTCATGGCTGCGTGTATCAAAGACCAGTTCGACGTAGAAAAAATTGCTATACCGGCTTTCAAACCATCTATTGCGGTCCCGCTGATTTCTTCCAGCTTGACTTTGAAGGATATTCTGGAGAAAACCTCCTTAAATATCATTGAAGATCCTGACTCTAAACTAATAACAATGGTATATGAAACACGTGGGATTTTTTCACAGGTGGCTGAAGATGTAATGCAACCTCCCGATCAGCACTATACCTTTCCCGAGGTAATCAATTACATACCCCCTTTGCCGGGTGAAGTATTCACATATAGTTACAATGCCATTCGCGGATATACGACGGAGATTGAGGGTCAGCGGATTGATACCTTGTTTTTTAAAGCAGGCATACTGACTTTACAATACACCAGCGATATTGATTATGATGCGGTTTCAACCATCACAAGCCCCTCACTCAGGGAGAAGACAACAGATGCACCACTGGTTCTCATAAAAGACATCATTCAGGGAGCTAACAATGAAATTCAGTTAGAGCTAAAAGATTATTACATGATTTTTGCGCACGATCAGTTGGAACCAAATTCAGTTAGCTTTGATTTTGTGCTTCAGATATCTGGAGCCCCCGGCGCAGTGCCGGCAAACTACCAGTTTGATACCGACGTTTTTTTAACCGGTGTACGCTTTCAGAAAATGATTGGTTATTTCGGGCAGTACAACTACAGTCTCAGCGATACTTTGTTTTTTGATGTTTTCGAAAACCTAACGGAAGGCTATTTCCAGATTGATGAGGGAAGTGTTGACCTTGAAATTGCCATTCATAATACGTATGGAATGCCTATTTGGTTGAGTTTCTTTCCATTCACAGCAAGTTCTGATATAAATCCACCATACAATGTTGATGTCAATCTCTTCGGGCCAGGCATTCCCAACGAGTTTGAAATTCTCGCACCTACATACGCTCAATTGGGTCAAACTGCCACTACACTCCTCGAAACGAATTCGAACATTGGTGAAGCGATAAATATGAGTCCGCAGTACATCTACTTTGGGGTGAGTGGTATTTCGAATCCGGGGCTTGATCCCAATGAACTCAATTTTGTGCTCGACACGAGTAGTTTCAGTATTGATGTGATCACCAAAATTGAACTGTTTGGGCTGCTTGAGAATTTCATCCTGCAGGACACACTTGATTTCAATGTTGATATTCCCGATGAGGTTGAATCAGCTGAGTTTAAGATCAAAGCATTAAACGGCTTTCCGCTCGAACTTGACTTCCAGGCCTACTTCATGAGCGCAAATTACCAGGTACTTGACTCCCTGATCACCGATCAGGTGCCATTGCTGAAGGCGGCGCCGGTTGGTCCTGAACCCGAATATAGAGTTACTGATCCTATTGAAACTACATTTGTTATCCCGGTTCCAAAGGAAAAAATGAGTAGTATCGCAGCATCTGAATTCATCATCATTAAAGGTGTTGTGAGCTCAACAAACAACGATAACGTAAAGATTTACAGCGATTACACACTTGATATTCGTATGTCTGCGATCTTGAATACAAACATTGCCCCATAATCCCGACCAACATGAAAACAATTAAAATAGCCTGTGTTGCATTGCTTTTTTCAATGCTGTTTGTACCCCGGCTCCTGGTTTCACAGGAATCCTTGTTGCTTCATGCCATGCGGGAAGTTCCCCAGGCGGGATGGGCAAACCCTGCTTATATTCCACCCTGTAAAGCCCATTTCAGTTTTTTGATACCAGGGCTGGTAGTTTCGGCTGGCCACAGCGGATTTGCCTGGGATGATCTTTTCACCCGCAGGGCCGATGATTCGCTGAGCCTGGATATAAGCAAAGCGATTTCAAAAATGAAAGCCAATAATTACCTGAACTCAACATTCAGGCTTGAAGCCTTTTCCTTGGGGATCAAGTTCGGAAAAAATTATCTCAGCTTGTCATCCAATGTCAGAACCGATGTGGCTTTTCAATACCCCAAAAGATTGTTTGAACTGCTTGATCAGGGTAACGCTCCGTTTATAGGACAGGAAATGGATTTCGATAAACTTCACTTTAATGGAACCGCCTGGGTAGAGAACTCAATATGTTACACCCGGCAGATTAGCAGCAAATTCAATGCAGGGCTGAGGTTTAAAGTGTTGACAGGCCTTGCCAATGTTCATCTGGCAGAAAACCAGCTAGACTTTTATACTGACGATGATATGTATGATCTCAGCTTTGAGAGCGACTTTCTTGTGAATACTTCGTACCCAACAGAAGCAGATTATTATATGCCGCAAAGCCGTGGTTATGCAATTGACTTTGGCATTACATGGACGCCCGTTGAGGAGTTGGTTGTAGCTGCAGCTGTAAATGATCTTGGAAGCATCACCTGGAAGGAAAATCTTGTTAATTATAAATCAAATGACAACTCGGTGTTCACCTTTTCCGGGCTTGAACTCAATGATTTTTTTAACAGTGATGATGAAATTGAGTCCGGTTTTGAAGCCCTGGCTGATTCGCTGGAAGATATTTTTTCAATTCAGGAGTTGAGCAATAATTACACATCGCCTTTGCCTACTGCTTACCATCTCGCTGCCAATTATCGCTTTACTGATTACGATCAATTAGGAGCCGTGTTCAATGTGCGGCAATTTGAGAACCAATTCATTCCTTCAGCCAGCCTGATGTACCATCATAATTTTGGGCGTGTGTTCGCAACTACACTAGCTGTGTCATACCACAATCAAAGCTTTAACAATGTTGGATTGGGATGTTCACTCAACCTTGGGTTTTTGCAGATATACGCTCTCAGTGGCAATGTTCTTTCAGTTATTATTCCTGAAAGTGCAAGAAATATCGGCGTTCAGTTTGGATTGAACTTCCTGATCGGAAGACTGGACAAATACAAGCCACCACTCACCATCATCATTGAAGAAGATTTCTGGGACGAGGAATAATTAAGGGCGTAGTTTAATCATCTGCCCTGCTCTTGGCTCACTTCCTTCCAACATTTTATTATGCCGGTATAAATTTGATAGCCTGATCCCATAGCGTTGGGCAATATCGTGCATATTTTCATTGGCTTGTACCTGATGTGAGTCTATGTTAGAGCGTGTTCTTTTGATTTCGAGATACACCAGCGTACCTTCCTTTAAATTGCTTCCTAAATCCTGGTCGTTCAATCGGCAAAGCTTTGCCATGTGAATATCAAAATCGTTGGCGATTTTAAAATAGGTATCGTCAGGCCGGGCAAAAACAAATATCCTGCGGTTGTTCAGAAAAATAGTCCTGTTGTTCGGTCCTGGTGCAAATTCAGCATATTCCGGCGAAGCGAAAACATGATCATCAAAAACAGGCTCCGGCTCCTGAACCAGTATTGGGCCATGGATCGCCTCATGATCAAGGAGAAATAATTGATTTTCCTCAATTACCTTAATGAGCATGTGCGCGTATTGCGGATTGGTCGCATATCCTGCGCTGCGAAGACCGTGGGCCCAGGCCTTGTAATCGGTGATTTCAAGCTCGAATAATTTTGAATACCTCGGTCTTTGGGTCAGAAAGAGGGAATGATCGTAAAACGATTCTTCGGCAGATAAATATTTTCTGAAGCACTCGTTCTTTTCATCATCGTCCCAGCGATAAGTTGCTCCGGTCCACTCATGGCATTTGATGCCGAAATGGTTGTTCGCATTCCGCGCCAATACACTGTTTCCATTTCCCGATTCAAGAATGGCCTGAGCCAATGCTATGCTGGCCGGTATGCCAAAATCACGCATTTTTTGGATCGCATGAGGTTTATAAAGCTGGATATAATATTCACGGGAGATATTTTCCTGAACCAGCTGTGGAAAAAGTGGTATTGAAACCATTAAACAAGATGAGAGTAAGAATGAACAGAGATACCTTATCATCAATTAAATAGCTTTTAGATGGAAGCAAAAAACGGTTTCAGTATGCACAAAACGGCTCCGTGCATCAGAAACGCCCAATTTTTAAAAATTCGTATATGACTGCTGATATAAATGCTCAGCGGAAAGATTTAAAACAGGAATTGCCCGTCTAAAGGTTTTTGTAAGCATGTCCTTTGCGAACCACTTCCAGAAACTCGCGATACAATTGAGAATGTTCACCAAACACACGGAAACTACCACTCATTACCTGGAAAGTACAGCGCTCCCCTGCAATTTCGGAGAACATCACTTCATAAACATTATTTTCTGGATCAACCATTAGCACCATTGCAAGGTTTGTATGTGTTTTTGAAGCCAGCCTTGCATGGCATATCGGACAATAAAAATTGAGTTTCTCGCCTTCCTTTAATCCTAACGAGGAATGACAAAGCATCGTGTAATCGCCTAGCGTCGGGCTTAACAGCAAAAGGCCTTTTTCGTTTTTGCTTGTTGTTACTGAAAAGATAACGTGCTTGTCAATCTTCAGGTAACCTTTGCATTTCGGGCACATATAATTGTTTTCCATTGGTCTTGTATATTTAGGTAGGTTTTAAAAATCAGGGCATAAAGTTACAATATTATATGAGTGGGCGCAAGGCAGGTTGTTTGATTTGTTTGCCGGCTACATGAGAGCACTAAAACCACTCATTATCAGTACAACAAAACCAATTATCGTTCATTTAGCATTTTCTCGTTCGTGTTCCATATTTTTGCCGAACCGATTTAAATCACAAGCTAGAATGGAATTGATCAAAAAGTATTTTCCCGAACTTCAGCCGGATCAGCTTGAGCGGGTTGAACACCTGCACGCTGTTTACGAATGTTGGAACCAAAAGCTTAACCTGATATCCCGTAAGGATTTTGCTTTCTTTTATGAACGCCATGTGCTGCACTCGCTTGCCATTGCAAAAGCATTTGATTTCCCAGCCGGTACCACTATAATGGATGCCGGAACCGGTGGTGGGTTTCCCGGAATACCGCTCGCGATCTTTTTCCCTGAAATCAATTTTTGCCTGGTTGATTCGGTTTTAAAAAAGATAAAGGCTGTTGAAGCAATTTCAGGCGAATTGGGTCTGACCAACCTGGTTGCTTTAAACCAGCGGGTAGAAAATGTGGATCGTAGGTTTAATTTTATTGTAAGCCGTGCCGTAGCCCCACTGGCAGAAATGATCCAATGGACTGGCAGCAAGTTGATTCCTGCCGAAGCTACCGTACCGAAGCCCGGAATCATTTATCTGAAAGGTGGCGAGGTTCACCAGGAATTGTCAAATATTACATGGAATTACAGGGTTATACCCATTCGCGGGTTTTTTGAAGAAGAGTTTTTTAGCACCAAGTTGATCGTTTACCTTACACGATAAAAATTATCTGCCTTTTTATTCCTCCAATTGCTTTTGGAGAGCCAAAATATTGTTTATGTGTAGATAGCTGTTTATCAGCTTGTTTGTGTTTGATCAAGCCTCGCGAATGCTTTTTGCTTGCCCAATTCACGGATTTTTCATTATTTAGCGATTCCAAGGTTTATTAATCCAATAATTATTCATTAAATGCGCTGATTATGACACAACAGAAGAAATTTGTACCATTTGTTTCATCCGAAACGAATATGGCTGAATTTACCCTGCGCGCCCTGGTCATTGGCTTGATCATGTGTGTAGTGCTTGGAGCCGCCAATGCTTACCTGGGCCTTAAAGCGGGCATGACCATTGCTGCCACTTACCCTGCAGCGGTCATCGGAATGGCCATTCTCAGAGCTTTCAAAGGAACTATCCTTGAAGAAAATTTTGCCCGTACCGTTGGCTCAATCGGTGAGTCAGTTGCCGCCGGTGCTATCTTCACCTTGCCGGCTTTCTTTATTGCCGGCATATGGCCCGATTTCTACACTCCAGGAAATTATATGATCTCTGCTTTGATAATGGCAGTGGGTGGGATACTCGGAATTATGTTCGTGGCACTTCTACGCCGGGTCATGGTTGAAGATGCTGACCTTCCTTATCCCGAATCGGTTGCTGCGGCTGAAATTCATAAAGCCGGACAACATGGCACAGGCGGAAGCAAATTTTTATTTCTTGCAATGATCAGCGGTGCAGTAATCAAGGCGCTGGGCGAGTTAAAGTTTTTTGCCACTGCATGGTCTAAGTTTTTCGTTTTTGTAAAACAAACAATACCAGGAAGCTCATTTGTTGGTGAAGGTGGATTACTGGTAAATTCTCCCAAGATCAGCCCTGCATACATGGGCGTGGGTTATATTATCGGCCCGAAGCTTGCATCTCTGGCTTTTGGCGGTGGACTACTCGCATGGGGATTGCTCACTCCAATTATTCTTTACTTTTTGTCCTCTGGCTTTGATGTTCAGGGATTGATAGCATCCATTATGGCCGACAAACCTGATTTAACACTTCAGGCAGCAACCAATGAAGCATGGATGAACCTGGCAAACAATGTTTGGGGAAGAATCGTACGACCTATCGCTATAGGTGGTATGCTTGTCGGCGCTTCATATACACTGTACCGGATGCGTAAAAGCTTATTTGCCGGAATTTCGCGATCGGTATCAGATGTTAAAAAGGCAGCAGCTGGCAGCAGCGTGCTTATCGAGCGTACAGAAAAAGATATCAGCTTTACATGGATTATGATCGGAATTGCTTTTGTAGCAGTTTCCACTTTCCTCATCACGTTTTTAATTTTTGAAACAACCTTCCTCATTGCTTTTGTGGCTGCAACAGTAATGATCATACTTGCATTTTTCTTCGCCGCAGTTTCGGGTTATCTGGTTGGGATAATGGGTTCGAGCAATAATCCTATCAGCGGGCTCACACTTACAGCGCTGGTTGTTACAGCAATTATTCTTGTTGCTTTGGGAGCTTCCGGACAAGAAGGCATTGCCGCTGTTCTCGGCGTTGCTGCCATTGTGTGTGTTTCGGCAGCCGTTGCCGGCGAAATGCTCCAGGACCTCAAGGTCGGGCATATTCTTGGCGGTACGCCCTGGAAAATGCAGTTTGGCGATATCATCGGCGTAGTTGTAGCAGCAGCGGTATTATTTATTCCATTGTTTATCCTTCACGAGGGTGATGTGGCAACAGGTTTACGCGAAGGCTATGAAGGCGGTTTCGGCAGCAAGGAACTTCCGGCTCCTCAAGCTAGCTTGATGGCGATGTTATCACGTGGAATCGTTGGTGGTGATATGACCTGGCCGCTGATAATCGTTGGAGTTTTTATGGGAATAGGATTTATCCTTATCCAGGCCGGCAGCCCGATGTTGATCAGCGTGGGTATGTACTTGCCGTTCGGAACTGTATTTGCCATTTTTGTTGGTGGTATGATCAAAGGTGTTCTTAACATGCTTGCAAAATCACGCAAAATGAATGAAGCGCAAAGTGTAAGAATTGAGAATATCGGAGTCTTGCTGGCGGCCGGCTTTATAGCCGGCGAGGCCTTGATAGGTTTGCTTTTTGCAGGCTTCGCGTTCGCTGAAATGGAACTGTTTGCTTTCTTCGCCAACCCGCCATTCAGCATCAGCACCATTGTACTTATCCTGGTTGCACTGTCTCTCATTTATATTCCGTTGCGCAATGCCGGAAGACCCGACGAACCAGCTCCACCTTCGATTGGAGGGCACTAATTTTTTAAAATTAATTTACTATTCACACATAATTTTGGGAACCAACAGTGGGACTTAATATTTTTCAACGCCGCCGCATTCTTAAAGGTGCCAATTACCTTGATCTCGTGCCTGTTCGCAGACAATCCTACGAAACCGGCGAAGATGGACTTGTCACACTTTTGGTTCCCAAATTTTCAAATAAATCACTCAGCAATTTTCTGGTTCCCAAAACCAAATCAGATCATTTCAGGATCAAATTTGATGAATTAGGAAGTGCAACCTGGCAAGCCATTGACGGTAAGCTCAACGTTGGACAGCTTTGTCAGAAACTTTCAGATTCATTGGGTGAAAAAATTTTTCCGGCGGAGGAAAGGGTGCCTAAATTCCTCACCCTGATGTATGAGCAGCGCTATATTACTTTCCAGGAACTGATTGATGCTGAAAACCGCTCGCGAATTTGATCATTATTGATACTAAGCTGAAAATTAAGCCGTTTAGTTTGAACCCAAACCCATAATATTCAATTTAATTTAATAGCAATATGAAAAGTGAAATTTCTAATCTCGAACCTAAACTGCTGTGGAAGCATTTCCATAGCTTAACCCAAATTCCGCGTCCATCAAAGAAAGAAGAGCGGATCATCCAGTTCATGAAAGAATTCGGCGAAAACCTTGGTCTTGAAACCATTGTTGATGAAGTTGGCAATGTTATTATCCGCAAGCCTGCAAGCCCGGGAATGGAAAACCGCATGGGTGTTGTGCTGCAAGGCCACCTCGATATGGTTCCGCAAAAAAACAGTGATAAAGATCACGATTTTGAAAAAGACCCAATTGAAACCGTCATTGATGGCGATTGGGTGAAGGCAAATGGAACAACCCTGGGTTCGGACAATGGTATGGGTGTTGCTGCTGCCATGGCCGTGCTCGAAGATAATAGCCTGGTTCATGGACCGGTTGAAGCGCTCTTTACAATTGACGAAGAAAGCGGTATGACTGGAGCATTTAATCTCAAACCTGATTTTCTGAAAGGCGATATTCTTATCAACATGGACAGCGAAGATGAAGGTGAACTTTATATTGGCTGTGCCGGCGGAATCAATGGGAATTTTAGGTTTCCTTATAAAGAAGAAGCTGTTCCTACTGGGATGAAAGCTTATAAAATTAATATTACGGGGTTGAAAGGCGGTCACTCGGGACTTGATATTCCACTGGGTCGTGGCAATTCCTGCAAAATTACGATCAGGCTGATACATCATGGCATTAAAGATCATGGAATGCGTTTGGCATCTATTGATGCCGGCAACATGCGCAATGCTATCCCTCGCGAAGCCAATGCAGTGGTGCTTATGCCTGCTGCTGAGGTTGAAAAATACATTAGCTGTTTTGATAAGATTGTAGCTAAAATTAAAGCCGAACTTTCAGTAAGCGAACCAGGCCTGGCAATTACTATTGCTGAAAATGAAATGCCCGCCTTTGTTATGGATGCCGATGCTCAGAATAGTATGGTCAAGGCTGTTTACGGTTGCCCCAATGGTGTGATCCGTATGAGCGATGCAATGGCAGGATTGGTGGAAACCTCAACCAACCTTTCAATTGTAAGTTCCGTTGAAGGAGCTGTAAAAGTGATTTGTTTGCTTCGCAGCTCAGTTGACTCAGCCAAGCATGACCTTGTGAATATGATGGGCAGCATTTTTGAGTTGGCTGGCGCTGAAGTGAATTTTGATGGTGAATATCCTGGTTGGAAACCCAATCCTGATTCCACAGTTTTGAAACTGATGCAGGATGTATATAACAAAAGGTTCGGCAAAATACCGGAAATCAAAGCCATACATGCCGGCCTTGAATGCGGAATTCTCGGAGCAGCTTACCCCAACTGGGATATGATCTCATTTGGTCCAACCATCCGCTATCCTCACTCACCCGACGAAAAAGTGAATATTCCATCCGTTGGGAAATTCTATGAGTTCTTGCTGGAAACACTAAAAAATGTTCCTGTAAAATAATAGTTCTATTGATCTTCCGGGGAGATATACTCCCCGGAAGATTTTTATCCGGATTTTTTTTGATGCATGATTTGGAGAAGTTAAAAATTCCGCTACCTTTGCACCCTCAAAAAACAAGACAGTCATGAAACGTACATTTCAACCATCCAACAGGAAAAGAAGGAACAAGCATGGATTCAGGAAAAGGATGTCAACTGCTGATGGCAGGAAAGTGCTTGCATCACGCAGGGCAAAGGGTCGCAAAAGGCTGACTGTTTCCTGTGAAATGATGGACAAACGATAATTTGTATAACAGAATATTGATCAAGGCAGCAAAACGCTGCCTTTTTGTTTTATACTAAGTTGCAGCAATTACATACTATAATCAAAAAAGCCATAATTTCGCTACCTGTTACATTCTTACCGTTTTCTTATGCTCACATTTATTCTCATAATCATTCTCTTCTCCTTGCTCATCAGATATCTGATGCCTTATGTATTGCCCAGGTTGCTGATGTTTTGGGTCAAACGGCAGCAAAAAGCCAACCAGGCGTGGCAGCAGAAACCTCCGGATCCGGAAGGAAGCGTAAATGTTAAATATCCGCCTCCGGGCCAAAAAAAAGTAAAATCACGTTTTCCGGATGCTGAAGAAGTTGATTTTGAAGAAATCGAGAAATAAGCTTTTACTTTAACAACCATGCTATGAATAAAGTGAATTTGAAAAAAGCAATACCACACCTGGTAGCAATCCTGGTTTTTCTGGCCCTGAGCCTTGCTTATGTTTCACCGGTGCTTGAAGGCAAGCGTATTTTTCAATCGGATATCATGAAGCATACCGGAATGGCAAAAGAAATTGTTGATCATCGTGAGAAAACGGGCGAAGAGGCACTCTGGACCAATTCTATGTTCGGGGGCATGCCGGCTTACCAGATTTCGGTGAGGTTTAATAACAACATCTCAAATGTTTTTCATAAGATCATAACACTGGGCTTGCCACGGCCGGCTGATATGATTTTCCTCTACTTCATAGGTTTTTATATACTCATGCTGGTAATGGGGATCAATCCATGGGTTTCGTTGCTGGGGGCTATTGCCTTTGCTTTTTCAACTTACCATTTTGTGATTATTGATGCCGGACATAATTCTAAAGCCGTAGCCATAGCTTATATGGCGCCGGTACTTGCCGGCATTATTTTAACACTCCGTGGTCGTTTGCTGGCAGGCGGCATTTTAACCGCTATATTTCTTGGGCTTCAGATCAATGCGAACCATTTCCAAGTGACTTACTATTTGATTTTTATAGTCCTGGCCATTGGCATTGCCTGGCTGATAGAAACCATTCGAGAAAAGAAATTCAAGCAGATTTTTGCACCTGCAGGGGTTCTTATACTGGCAGCAGTACTTGCGTTGTCTGTCAATACCACCAATATTCTTACCACCTTGGAATATTCGAAATATACGATCCGAGGCGGTTCGGAACTTACTGATACCATTGGTGTGCAAACAGCTACCGGTTTGGACAAGGATTATGCTACACGCTGGAGTTATGGTATTGCAGAAATATTTTCGCTGCTTGTACCAAACATTAAAGGTGGAGCCACACAGGCCATTGCTTCAAACCCTGAGGCTTTGAATAAAATTGACAGACAATACCATGAATGGGTTGGCCAGCAAAATCATTATTGGGGTGAGCAACCCTTCACTTCCGGCCCGGTGTATGTTGGCGCTATCGTTTTCTTTCTTTTTATACTCGGAGCCCTCATAGTCAAAGGTAGCCTTAAATGGGCTTTGCTATCGGCTACAGCGTTATCGGTTGTGTTGGCATGGGGCAATAATTTTATGCCGTTAACCGAATTCTTCCTTGATCATGTGCCCGGCTATAATAAGTTCAGGGCAGTTTCGATGACGCTGGTTATTGCCGAAATTTGCATCCCCATCCTTGCACTGCTTGCGCTGAAGGAAATCATGGAGAGACCGGGTATTTTAAAAGCAAAAATGAATGAGTTTATTCTTGCTTTAGGTTTTACAGCTGGCCTGGCGCTGCTTTTTTATGTTGCCCCACGATTGCTTTTCAGTTTCACCACTAGTCAGGAAATGGCCAGTATGATGGAGTTTAAAACCACTCAGCCCGATATGGCAGCAACCGTGGATTTGCTCTTTGGACAGCTTGAAAATGTCAGGATTGGGATATTGAAAGCCGATGCCCTGCGCAGCTTTTTTTACATTTTAATTGCTGCTGCCCTGATTTTGGCTTTTCAATTTAGAAAAATTAAAAGCGGAGTTTTGATTTCATTGCTTGCAATTTTGGTCCTTGCCGATATGTGGACAATTGACCGCCGTTATCTTTCAGATGACAGTTTTGTAAACCGCCGGCAGGTTGAAAGGCCTTTCCAGTCCACTGCAGCTGACCAGATTATACTGAAAGATGTGGATCCACATTTCAGGGTTTTAAACCTTACAACCAATACTTTCAATGAAACATCCACCAGCTATTTCCATAAATCAATGGGTGGTTATCATGGAGCCAAGCTGCAGCGCTATCAGGATTTGATTGATCACCATATTACTAAAGGCAATATGGCCATTATGGATATGTTTAATGTAAAGTATATTATAAATTCCGAAGGCAACCAACAGCCCGAAGCACAGATAAATTTTAACGCCCTGGGCAATGCCTGGTTTGTGAACCGATACCTGGAAGTTGAAAATGCAGATGAAGAAATTGAAGCGCTCAATAGTTTTAATCCCGAGCTGATAGCAGTTGTGGATAAGCGGTTTGCTGAGAATTATGCAGGTCAAACTTTAGAGGCTGATCCATTGTCTGCTATTTTTCTAACCTCTTATGCGCCAAATAAATTAACCTACGAAGCCAACACGACCACAAGTCAGATGGCTATATTTTCAGAAGTGTTTTATGATAAAGGCTGGAATGCATACCTAAATGGTGAACCCTGGCCGCATTTCAGGGTCAATTATCTTTTACGCGCGATGATTGTTCCGGCCGGTTCACACAATATAGAGTTCCGGTTCGAACCACAGTCTTATACTGTTGGAGAAAATATTTCACTCGCAGGATCAATCCTCATGGCTCTATTGATTTTGGGATTTATTGGCTTCGAAGCTAAAAAACACATGGCTGCCCGCAGAAAAGAGGCATAATACCGGCATCATGAAAAAAGTGCTGATAATAACCTACTATTGGCCACCAAGCGGTGGGGCAGGGGTTCAGCGCTGGCTAAAGTTTGTAAAATATCTTAGGGAATTTGGCTGGGAACCTGTGGTTTACACACCCGAAAACCCCGAACCACCGGATGTTGACGAAACACTTTTTAAAGACATTCCGGAAAATCTCACAGTCATAAAGAAGCCTGTCTGGGAACCATATACGCTCTACAAACGCCTGACCGGAAAGAAGAAAGATAAAAGGGTCGCACATGGTTTTTTAAAGGAAGACGGCAAAACAAACTTCCTCGAAAAAGTTTCGGTTTGGATACGAGGAAATTTTTTTATTCCCGATGCACGCTGCTTTTGGATAAAACCATCAATCCGGTTTTTAACAGAATATTTGCGATCCAATCCGGTGGACGCGATTGTTTCAAGTGGCCCGCCACATTCCATGCACATGATTGCCCTTGGTATAAAGAAAAAGCTGGGCATTCCCTGGCTTGCCGATTTCCGTGATCCGTGGACGGAGATAGATTTTTACAATCAACTCATGCTAACTGATGCTGCCAATCGCAAACATAAAAAACTGGAAAAAGAAGTACTGAGTGCTGCCGATGCAGTTGTTACGATTGGGAATAACCTGGCCGAAAGCCTTACCAAGCTGGGTGCATCAAATGTTAAAGTCATCACAAACGGTTTTGATGCCGACGATTTCGGATTTCTTCCGGTGGAAATTGAACGTTCGTTTACAATCACTCATATAGGGAGTGTGAATAAGGATCGTAACCCTGAAATGTTGTGGCAGGCAATGTCTGAGTTGTGTGCCGAAAATGAAGAAATGAACTCGAAGCTTCGCCTTCGCTTTGTGGGTAAAGTAGATTTTAGCCTCAAGTATAGCCTGGACAGTCATGGCTTGATGAACAGGACTGAAATTATCCCATACTTGCCACATCAGGATGCGCTTAGAATTGCGGCTTCATCAGCAGCCTTATTATTGCTCATCAACCAAACTCCTAACCAACAGAGCATTGTTACGGGCAAAATATTTGAATATTTGGCAACGGGAAGACCAATACTTTGTATTGGCCCGGAAAGTGGAGACGGATCAATGATTATCAGGAACGTGAATGCCGGTGTTACCTGCGAACCAAATGATATTCAGGCTCTCAAGGATGGTGTTGTACGAATTTATAAAAATTTCACAGAAGGTCATCCAGGAGAATTAAAAGATAAAATAGGCTCATACAACCGAAAATATCTGACCATGAAACTCTCGGAAGTGTTGGATACAATCACCCGTTAGGTGTTCTTTGCACAATTATTTTAATTATCAACAGAATATCAATATATGGATAATCCCCTGTACTATGAAGATTTCGCCTGGGCCGAATTGCAAGATGAAAAAATTCAGGAAAAAGCCAATCTGTTTCTGTCTTTAATCCCAAGAGATGTTAAAACCATCCTGGATCTTGGATGCGGCAATGGCATTATAACAAACATCCTGGCAGAGCATTTTGATGTTACCGGTGCCGACCGCAGCGTCGCTGCACTTAAAATGGTAAAAACCAAAAAGGTGCAGTGCAATTGCAACGATCTTCCGTTTGCTGATGGCGCTTTCGATATGGTGCTGAGCTCTGAAATGCTCGAGCATCTTGAGGAAAACGTTTATCAGGAAACAATCGCAGAGATCAGAAGGGTTGCAAGGAAATACATTTTGATTTCAGTTCCTGACAGCGAGCATATCCAGCGGGATTTGATCAAGTGCACAAATTGCGGTTATTTTTACAATATGAATTACCATCAGCGCAGCATGAATACCAACCTGCTGATGAATGCTTTCAATGGCTATAAATTCATACAGGAGAGAACCGGCGGGCCTCTCGTGAAACCGTCTTTCCGGTGGCTCACAAAATTGAAACATAAATTGGCGCCAGCTTCATCCTGGATCCCAACATACTGGACTAAAAAGCGAAAGCGCAACACACTCTGTCCAAAGTGCGATCATTCCTTTATCATTCCTTTCAGGCATCATCCTGTTTCTTTCGTTTATGATGTGCTTACCTATCTGTTTTCGAAAGCCCGTCCATACTGGCTCATTGTACTTTTTGAAAAACAGAATACCGGAATATAATATCTTTGCCCATCGTATCAGAAAACCATGGGCATAGTTCAGCGCGATAGTTTCCGGATAACCATCATAGCTTATATCGGAGCAGCAATCGGGTATATCAATAAGATATTCCTTTTTACCAATTTTTTAGAAGCCGATCAGGTGGGACTGGCCAACCTGATGATTACCCTTGCTCTGATTTATGCTCAGTTTGCTGCCTTGGGTTCGTACAATATTACTTACAAATTTTTCCCTTTTTTTGATGATAAAAAAAATAATCACAATGGTTTCCTGCCAGGAATCACTGTGCTGGCAATGGCAGGCTTTCTAATAACCACAATTCTTTTTTTACTCTTCCAGAAACCTTTCAAATTATACTACCAGGAAAGCAGCCCACTACTGGTCGAATATATTTATTACCTTATCCCATTGGGATTGGCCACTTTATATTTTCACCTATTTGATTCTTATCTGCGAAGTCTATACCAAAACATTGTACCATCGCTGATTTTTGAGGTAGCCCTCCGGATCTTTGTAACACTCACCATTTCTGCTTATGCTCTTGGTTTCATAAGCTTTCCGGCGTTTGTAGCCATTTACGTGATTGCCAATTGCCTGCCCGCAATTCTTGTGATCCTGTACACCTGGTATATCAGGCAACTGTTTTTCAAACCATATTTTTCTCCCTTGTGGAGAAGATTGGGTAAGATTATTCTGGTATATGGCGCTTTCTCATTGTTCAATAATTTGAGCGTGCTGCTTTTATCAAGCATAGATTCATTGATGGTAGCCAGGATCATTGACCTTGGTGCAGCAGGAATTTACACTACGATGATTTTTATTACCAGCGTTTTACTTATCCCATATCGTTCAATCATGAAGGTATCAACCCCGGTTGTTGCCTCGCACTGGAAGGCGCGGGCGATGGATAAGATGGAAGATTTATACCACAGGGCTTCGGATAGCAACCTGGTCATCGGTGGCGGGTTATTTTTACTGTTATGGGTTAATATTGACTCGATTTTAGCTTTTATGCCAGAGGAGTATGCGGTCGGAAAGTATGTTTTTTTGCTACTGGGTATCGGTAGGCTGTTTGATATTACATCAGGCCTGAACGGTGTGATAATGCTCACATCAAAAAAATACCGTTACGATTTGTTTTTCACCCTGGGCCTGGTGGTTTTTGCTGTGATCTCAAATTATATTTTTATCCCCGTTTTCGGTATGAACGGTGCCGCATTTGCAAGCATGATCACACTAGTACTATACAATTTTTTGAGGATCATTTTCATACAGATACATTTTAAGATTCAGCCTTTTCTACTCAGGCAGCTCTGGGTTCCAGCCCTCATCCTTTTAATTACACTTGTTACATCCCAGGTAGGTGAGATCATTATTGTGTATGTTGATGTGCTGATCCGGAGTGCTGTTGTCGGGTTATTGTTTATAATTCCGGTCTATTTCCTTAAAATATCTGTTGACACCAACCAAATGATTGACCGCTATGTAAGATGGATGAAAATATTCTACAAATTGAAGAAGAAATAGTAGGCCGTTTTTGTCAGGTTCCCAATATATTAGTAACAAATTTTGGAAGGTTGTAATGTCCTGAAAAAACCTGATACAGTTCATGGAATATTTTGAACCTGCCAGGGTCATGTTGCTTTAATATAACTTCTTCCCTGATAATCTTAATGGCCATTTTGCCTTCCAGCACTACATGATCAGCGATAGTATCAGAAAAGAATCCTTTTCCTATGAGTAAACCCAGCGTTCGGTTACGGCTCAGATCGTTAAGCGCTGTAAGCCCGAAATCGCCAATGCCGCAGTAATTAAAAAGTGTTTCTTCTTTTCCACCCAACAGCAGAAGCAATTCCCTGATCTCATTGAATGCTTTTGTAAAAACCAGGAAGCGTAGATTGGGCGAATTAAAATGTGCATCAACAATGCCCATAGCTATGGCATAAATGTTTTTTAAGATGCTCACCAATTCCACGCCGCGCAGATCGTTTGAAAAATCGAGATGAATGCAGGTTTCACTTGTCAGTTCGCGAAAAAAATCATCAGAAGAAGAATCAGCGCTTCCAACAGTAAAACCGGTTGGCATTGAGTTGATAAGCTCGCGTGCAAAGGCAGGGCCTTTAAAACTTACAACCGGGTTTGAAAATGAAGCATTCAGAATCTCAGCAACGGTTTTTGATCCGTTTCCATAACCTTTGGCAAGGTTCACAAGAATGGTGTTTGGGTCAAGATAAGGTTTCAATTTATCCGCGACTTCCTTCACGACAGCAGATGGAACAGCAAAAAATAGCACACCGGCATTTTTAACAACTTTGTTTTGAATGGTCGCTTTTAAATCGGGATGCAATTTAATCCCGGGGAAGTACTTGCTATTGACACTCTGCTCATTAATTGACTCAACAACCTCCGGTTCAATGGATAAAAGAATGACTTCCGGATTCATTCTTCCGGCAAGCACATTTCCGAGCGCAGTTCCAATGCTGCCTGCACCGGCGATAATAATTTTATTTTCAAGCATCGGTAATAATTGTATAAAACACGCTGCGAAGATAATGGAATTCGAACTTCAGGGAGCTTGGATCTCAACTATCCGGGTTCAGGCTGGCTTTCCGCCCGCGCTGAACCTGCATGATACTGGCATTCATCTCGAAACCGAGGAGCAAAATGATAGAGTTGAAATAGATAAACAATAGGAAAATCAGCAGGGTTCCAATACTGCCATATAAGGTATTGTACTGACTAAAATTGTTCACGTAATAATTGAACCCAATGCTGGTGACTACTGTAAGAATTGTGGACAATGTTGAGCCTGCTGAAATAAATCTGAAACCTTGTTTCCTGGCAGGAGCAAAATAATACAGTGATGAATACAAAATCAGGAACATGAGCACAGTTATCAGCCATTTTACCCCGATGATCATTTCGTAAGTATAACGCCCGCGTAAAAACCCTGTAGCATCAAGCCAGTTAATAAGGGCGGGTCCAAGAGTAATGAGCGCGATTGTAATTATCAATAAAAATGCAAGCATAAATACAAGTGCAACTGAAACAAGTTGTGTACGTAGAAATGATCTGGTTTCAATTGTATAATAGGTTTGGTTAAACGCTTCTATGATACTGCTGACACCATTGGTAGCAAAATAGAGGGTCAGAAAAAACCCAATAGAAAGCAGGCCACCTCTCGGTCGGTTGATGATATCCAGAAGCGTATCCTCGACAGTTTCGTAGATTTGTTGTGGTATGAGGCTTTGCATTAATTCAAGCAGTGAATCCTGGAAGCCGGAAATGGGAACATAAGGAATAAGGGTGAAAAGTACAATGATTGCGGGAAACAGCGCCATAAAAAAATTAAATGATACTGCTGATGCGCGTGTTGTTACTGACCCTTTTATAATACCCGTTAAGAAAAATTTCATGACATCATACAGTGGTATGCCATCAAATCCGGGAAGAATGATTTTACGGAGGTAACGTATCAATAAACGCCTGTGGGGACTATGGATGAATTTATCATACAGCCTTTTGAAATAATTCATCATACCAGGGGGCTGTTAAGAGTTCTTAATCATCGTTTTCGAGGCGCAACTGATGGATGAGTTCGGCATCAGTAACAAGTTTCAAAAGGTAATACGACCTGAAGGTATTGTTACTTGATTTATAAACGCCAATGAAGTAACGCGATCCATCAGAAGAAGATCCCTTGTGGCTGATTGTAAAAGATTTTGGCGGATATTTTATAAAAAAGTTCCGCATAATGAGTTCAGCCTGCGGTTTGCTGAATCTGCCGTCATTATCGGGCAATGTGAGCTGAATGCTGGCGTTAAAAAATTTTGAAAGTTCCTGTGAATTGCCGTTACTGATATGCCTAACAATTGTATTGCCAACATCTTCATCCTGCGAATAAGCAGTGGGAATGACAAAAACCAGCATTGAGAAGAAGGTAATGAAGAAAAACTTATTGATCATGGTAGTAGCGCTTACTTGAAATTTTCAATAACCTTACAAAAAACACACCAGATTATCAGAATATGAAAGAGTCCTGCAAATATAGTATTTTTAGCCCGTTATTAATCGGATACCGATTATCAAATTTCACTTTATGGTTCAGATTAGCCCAAAGACATGAAGTTCACGCTTATAAACACTGGTAAAACTGAGGAAAAGTACATTCAGGATGGCCTCGCACTTTACGAAAAACGCCTGCTTCATTATTGCAGTTTTGAGAACACATTTGTGAATGTCGGTTCAGTTGCCGGCAAACTCCCTGTACCGCAGCTTAAGCTTAGAGAAGCCGAAATAATATTGAAAAAGATCAAACCTGAAGATTTTGTTGTGTTGCTTGATGAGAATGGCAAACAGATGAAATCGCAGGAAATGGCAGCTTGGATGAATGAGCAGATGATCCGGGGAACCCGGCATCTTGTCTTTATCACCGGCGGTGCTTATGGGTTTCATGAAAGCATGCATCATCGTGCGAACCTAAAGCTCTCACTTTCTCTTCTTACATTTCCGCATCAGCTTGTCAGACTTATTTTTCTGGAACAACTATACCGTGCTTTTACAATCATCCGCGGCGAACCCTATCAC